>JBHLMB010000075.1:0-8602 GCA_048938565.1 Promethearchaeota archaeon
ACACTTGTGCTCTCGAGAAATCCGATTTTCCCGTCGGTAATCAATATAGGTGCTATCACTACTGCCATTTGAATTCCTTCAGAATTTAAAAACATTCTATTTTTAGTAAAAGATTTTTCTATCGATACCTTTCTGCGTATGTAATTGGAAAGAAAAGAAAGAACGCTCCCCTTCTCGACGATATTTTTATGCAACCTTCTTTGCGCAACTTTAAGTGCTTTAAATCCTGAACTAACCAAGATATTTTCCTTATACGAATTTATGGTGTTCTTATCGCCTACTGGAGCATAATGAGTGTCCATTTCGCTAATTGTGATGCGTCCTTTTGCTGAAGAAACCTTGATAGGTACGATCAACACGAGCTCCAATAAATCTGTTATTTTCTCGATTTTAATGGCAATAATATCAATTAATTGAAAAAAGACCTCATACTTGAGATTTTTTGCGGGAAGTAAGTAAAAACCTGATGATCGTGCTTTCTTTTCCAACCGAATGATCAAATCAGAAAATTGGTTCAACTCCATTTCTTCTCCATCAATTAGCTTACTATGTTTTTCTACAGTAGTTTGTGAATTATGTGATAATATCTCTTTATTGGAATTCCTTTCACTTGGTGCAATGTTTTCTTCAGGTAATGTTACATTAAAATCTGGAATTTTCTCTTCATAAATATTTGATTCAAGACCTTCCTCAAGCATTTGAAAGAATTCCTCCTCAACCCCTTTCCCTGAATGCATATCAGCATTATTAAAAAATTCTACCTCATTGCTCAAGTTTTGGCTCTCTTCCTCGATAGCGACACTATCCTCTCCTCTTAAATCCTCTTCATCTTCGTTTCCATCGATAGTATTGTCAGGAACATAAGATGTTAACCTATTTTGCTTCATATATTCCTTGGCTTGCCTTATGTATTTTTCAGCGGATTTTTCAGCAATTCCTTTGATGACACATAATTCTTTAGGATTTTTCAAAGCGAGTAATTCTATGGAAGTGATACCCGCTTTTATCAGTAAAGTCGCTGTTTTAGAACCAATTCCGTTTAAATTGCTTATATCCTCTGTTCCTTTTACTACTTTTGCTACTGGCAAATTATGATTAATTTCTACATCTGGTTCTATTTTCTCTATTACCACTTCCGATTCACTACTCTTTTGGCCTGCATTTTCACATTTATTGATGAAATTATCTGAAAGTTGACTTTCAACCTCTAATAAAAGACCTTGAAAAAGCGCCATCCACTTTTCGTGTTGGATGGATCGAGCAATGCTAATTCCTTTATTAATCAAATCTTTTGCCTGCTCGTAATCTTGAGTGTGGATGGCTTGGTTCAAGCTATTTTCAATAATCGTGAGATCCCTTTCTTTTTCTAAATCCTCGTCTATTTTTTCAATGGTTGTCATGTCAAGTTCGTGACACAAATACCATCCTTATATTTAAAGAAAAAAACGACCATTCGAAAATTATGAATATTAATAAGAAACCTGAGGTTGCTCGCTTGGTTCCATAAATACCTTTACTCCTTTTTGGAACAAGTCCTTAATTATCCCTTCAGCTTTCTGGTCTAAACGACTAATAATGGGATTGTTTATCAACCACAGTTCTTTAAGCGAGTTAAGGTCGACTATAGACTCGGGTAGGGATTCTAAGCGATTGTTGTGCAAGAATAACTTTTTAAGTGATGAAAGCTTGCCAAAGGAATCAGGAAGCGACTTCAATAGGTTGTTTTGTAATTGTAATACTTCAAGAGAAGTGAGGTCTCCAACTGAATCGGGAAGGCTCTTAAGCCTGTTCCAATCAAGCTTTAGAATCTGAAGTGAATCAAGAGACCCAATTGATCTGGGTAATTCTTCTAAACGATTATCGCTTAATACTAGTTTTTTAAGTGAACAAAGATTACCTAAAGCCTCAGGAAGCGTCTCTAATGCGTTCCGCTCTAAAGATAGTCCTTGGAGTAATGATAACCTTCCAATAGAATCTGGTAATGAACTCAGGCGGTTATTGAACGCCCATAATTCCCTCAAGGCTGTAAGGTTACCTAACGATTCAGGGAGCATTGTCAGATTGTTATTTTGTATGAACAATGTTTTGAGATATGAAAGATTACCAAATGACTCTGGAATCTCTTTTAATTGATTGTTAAATAACCACACTTTCTTAAGCGAAGAAAGCCATCCAATTGAATCTGGAAGCGTTTCTAACTGGTTTTTCTGTAAATATAATACCTTGAGTTTGGTGAGATATCCTATGGTTTCAGGGACTTCTATTAGCTCGTTTGCCTCTAAATCCAATACTCGAAGAGAATGGAGCTCTCCTAATGATATTGGTAGAGTCAATAATCGATTATGAGATGCTAAGAGCGTTTGTAAAGAATAGAGCTTGCCGATTGATTCTGGAAGTGAATCCAGTAAATTATTGGAAATAAATAATTTCTCAAGCTTTCCCAGATTTACAATTGATTCAGGAAGATTTTTAATTCTATTATCTTGAAAATATGCGCTTCGAAGCAATTCGAGTTTACCGATAGAATAGGGAATTGTCTCGATCTTATTTGACTTGACTTCTAAAGAGAGGAGTAAGTCAAGATTCCCAATTGATTCTGGTAAATATGTAAGTTTATTACTATTTATCGTTAAAGATTTTAAAGCATTGAGCTTCACTACCGATTTCGGTAATTCTTGGAGGAAATTATGGCTAATATCTAAGTTTTGTAGGTGATATAATTTTCCTATAGCTTCCGGTACAATTTCCAATTTGTTCTTTTTTAAATTTAATTCTTTAAGAGATTTGAGATTCCCAATCCATTCAGGAAGCGTTTTTAGACGATTTTCTGCCAACCATAATTTCTTAATGGTGGAGTGTTTTTTTAAATCCTTAATCAAGCTCAAATTCTTTATGTATTTATTCCGCAGGTCTAGAATGTTTTTAACAATAGGAATTGAACTATAATATAGTTCTATTGAATCTGAAATTGCTTCAAACTCTTCTTCATCTAAATAATTTAAATACGACTGCTCTAGCAAGTATTTAATGACCGTAGGATGACCGCTTGATAACCGATTTGCAATTTCGTCCTTAAAAATCCTTTTTGCTAATGGATCTCCTACTTCGGCTAACTTTTTTAATAAGGGGAAGGCCAAATTGCTATGCAACAATCGCGTGTCGTAATTACTCTCGTTCCATGCTTGTAAGTTCGAACAATGTCCCCAGAACTCTTGTATTGGAGGAATATCGTGTGTTCCTCCTTCGTATATGCGATTTTGATGTAAAGTTTTGTAATATTCTGTTGCTTCGTCAATATTTTGTATTTGATCGAATTCTGGGAACATTTCTTTAGGGATTTGAAGTATAAGACGGATGCAATGAATGAACCTTTCGTCATTAATGTAGATGAAAGTCTTGTCGTTTTCTAATTTGAGTTTAATGAAATTATTAACCTGGAATTCCTTGTTGGACATCTCTAGTTAAATTTTGTTCACTGTATCGTTTATTTTATTTTGATAATAATATTCCCTGAAAAGAAATATCGCAAAATTTACTCAACGATATAATAAAAATTTTTATTCAAAAATATATCTATTTTTTGTTTATATACTCCCAGACCGTAAATACTTAAAAAGTAAATATATAACCGTGATTCGAGGAAAAAAAAATATGGTACTGATTGAGAAAAATCTTAAGGATGTTGTAAAATACAAGCAAAAAGCAAAGAACGCACATAAATGTCCTTTTTGCAAGGAAAAAATTGAGATTGGGGTTGAATACGAGACATTTAACAAGTTAAAAATAGAAAATCGCTTTCCCTATCCCCATATCGTATTACACGGAAATCCTCTTCATGCACTGATATGTTACATCGATAGTCACCTGACTGTTAGGAGTATAACAGTAATAAAAAGCGTGGAAATTTCTCGAAATTCAGAGACATTTATGCAAATCATGAATAAGTGGGCTAATCCATATTAAATTTGGTGCTAATCAGTGAATCTGATTGATTTTGCGAACGAAACGGAAAAGACGAAACTATTTGAAGATAAAAATGAAGAAATTTTTCAATATCTCTCTGATGAAAGGATGTTGCGAGCGTTATTCGAATCAAAAATATTTCGATTGAGAGATGTTCAAAAAGAAGCGATTTCTAAAGGACTTTTCTTCGGTAAATCTTTTCTCGTCTGCGCTCCCTCTGGAAGTGGAAAAACCCTAATAGGAGAGCTGTGTGCGGTCAACACAACGTTTCAGAATATGGGCAAATCAGCATATATAGTTCCTTTTAAAGCCTTAGCGACTGAGAAATACTTTCATTTCAAGAAAACTTACGAAAAATATGGCTTGAAAGTCGTCCTTTCTATAGGGGATTATGAGGCTGACGATTCAGCCTTGGCACAGTCGGATATTATCGTTACTACTTACGAAAAACTGGATTCCATCGTAAGAAACTTCCATCATAAGGATTGGATATTTGATATTTCAACTATCATTATTGATGAAATACATGTAATGGGAGAGAATGATCGCGGTCCTCGGTTAGAGTCCTTAATCGTGAGATTAAACGAACTCTTAAATCACCCTCAGATTATTGGTCTTTCAGCGACAATCGCAAATCCAGAAATGTTTAACTCTTGGCTTTCTTCCCTCGGGAACATTTCATATTTAGTGTATTCCGATTATCGTCCAGTACGATTACATTACAATATTTTAAGAGTGCAGAACAAGGATTCTGCAATAAGAAATTTAGTAAACAAGACTCTAGATGAAGGTGGACAACTAGTTATTTTTTTAAACACGAGAAAAAACACGCGAGAGCAAGCAACAAAATTGAAACCAACCGTTAAAAAATATGTTTCAGAAGAAGATTCAAATAAGATCGCAAGTATTACCGATGATATTGGGAAAATAAAGGGATATAATCACGACTTAAAAAAGTTGTTAAAATTCGGCGTGGCATTTCATCACGCAGGGCTCCTCCCAAAAGAACGCAAGCTCGTTGAGGACAATTATCGAAATCGGCGAATTAAGGTATTATGTTGTACGACCACGCTTTCAGCAGGTGTAAATCTTCCTGCTCGAGTCGTGATCCTCAAAAATTTTAAGAAATTTATAACTTCAGGTAAAAAGATCAATAACTTCGCAGATTATCATGAGAATGGTAATGGATTTACTTATTTTAAGGCTTTCACATCTAACGAAGTCTTTCAAATGCTAGGAAGAGCTGGAAGGCCGGGTATGGATTCCGTTGGACAAGGTTATATTCTTGTAAAGGACTTCGAAGAAAAAGAATGGGTTGAAGATCACTATTTTCAAGGAAATGATCCCTTATGCGAACTAAAACCGCGATATGACGACTTGGTCTCTTCTTTAAATAATGTGAACACGCTCATGGAACAAACGCTTTTAAGAGTATACGAAGAAGGTAAGGTCAAGCTTCAGCAAATCGTGTCTTTCTTCGAAAAAACCTACTTCTGGTACAACGCAAAGAATTCGATGATAAAAAACCAAATTCCGATTGATGAAATCTTAATGATTCGTGAGATTTCGGCTTCCAATATATTAAAATTACATTCAAATCCCGAAAAGGTAGATAGCTTAAAGAAAAGCTCACACGAAATAAAAATTACTGGTTTATCGAAGTCGAATATTAATGGCTATGTGAAAACGGAATTTGGGATTTATACGTGCCAATTTGATATAAATTTTGGTGTCCGATGTAGTTGCGGATTTGAAAACGGTGTCTCCGACAATTTTGTATCTCAGGAGTTTTGTTTTGAATTTTGTGATCATGTAACTCTATTTCTCTTGCGCTTGCTTCAGCAAAATGAAGGAAATTTCTCAAGACATATCAACGACATCATTCCAAAATCAGTGAAGAATCAGTATGTTCTCAATTACTTGTTTGAGAAGGGTTTATTACTTAAAGGCACAGGTGGAAGTATATCCTGCTCTCGCTTCGGCCGTCTAATAGTTTCCCTATATTTGTATCCATCTTCGGGCGTTTTAATGAAGCGTAGATTAGAAAATGCAGAGATAAAAAATCATAAAGATCTCATTACTGTAGCTTATGGCATATTAAAAGCAGAAAAAAAAGTTCGAGATAATAAAATGCTTCAACCTGTATTAGAATACGCTGACGAGGTTCCCTTGGAAAAGATAATTCAGGATTATGGGATATTCGCAGGAGATCTCTATACAGTAAAGAATAGCATGGAGCGAGTAATGGTGTTTCTAAAAGAAATTGCACGACATCTGAGTGAACCTGATTCATCCTTGGTGAAAGTTACGGAAATGGCGGAAACTCTATCTATAAGGCTCAAATACGGTATAAAGGAAGAATTATTCGATTTAGTCTTAAGATTACCAAATGTAGGGAGAACCAGGGCTCGAGCTTTATTCGATGCGGGATATCATACTGCAGAGAAAGTAAGAAAGGAAAATTACTACTTGCTCCATAGGAAATCGGGATTAGGTGTAAACACTTGTAAGAAATTAACATCAAGAAATCCTCAAGAACACTTGTAAACGGGTTATATTGAATACCTATATTCGGTATACTTCTGTGAAGATTTTTCCTTTAAATTGATATGGATATATAGCTAATTGTATGGAGAAAGGACGATTGGATCAATAAGGTGATACCCGTAATTGGAAAATCAAGTGATGAAGAAAAAGGAACATCCCGTAAAAAGAAAGAAGGAAATAATGAAGAAATAGATTTAAGCGTGTCGAGAATTAAACATAATCTCATAAAAAAGTTCAACACCGAATTATTGGAAAACCTATCTTTAATTGGAGAAATAAACGATGTTTTAATAAATTGCAGCCAAATTTCTGATGAAGAAAAGTTAGAATTTTGCGCAAGTCAACGGCATTTTATGAAGAAATACTTGAAATATATATCTTTCAAGTATGGCCTGTGATTAGCCAAGTTAGAAATCATTCGTTAAAAGCTGATAATATCCGTTGTCTTTTCTTACTAACAATTTTCCATTCATACATTTTTTTATCAAACTCTCGCATTTGATATTAGAGATTTTTCTTTCTTCGGCCATCATCTCAATCAAGTAGCCAGGAAATAATTTAAATTTTCTATCGAGTTCCAAGAGAATACGCTTAAAAATATCGAATTCGTTCGTAGTTTTACCCTTTGATTGAAAATCTCTAACTTTTTTCTTTGGTGTATTGACGATAAGTTCTGACTCTGCGTGAAAATCAGGCTCTTCTCCTAATTCTTTTATTGCTAGTTTGTTTTGTAAGGTAATCAACCTGTCTTTCGCAGCTGTCATGCCTTTCACGACCTCAGATACATGATCTAAGTCCAGAACTCGATGATATTTTCCACATCGCAAGCATTTCTTTCCTTTTTGAGTAGTTTTTACAAGTAAATAATTCCTACAATTGAAACAAGCAAAAATGTAGTATGAAGTCGTATCCTTTTTCCACCTAGTATTTTCCACGATTTATACCTCTATTCTTTTTTCTTGGTATTGAATGTTTCTCAGGAGAAAATACAGCTCCTCGTGATTGTCTATACAAATTAGTCTTAAATCGTATTTTCCTGCGAATTCCCTTAACTTTCTTTTTTCTAATCTCTTTTGACCATCAAAACTTTCGATAAATTCTGAAAAATCGCATACATGTACGACAAGTTTGTATTTATTTTTGAAAGCATTATCGTTTTTTGTTATAATTGAAAGATCAATGTTTTCATTAGCATATATTTGAATGGCAATTTTTTTACCAATTACCACATGTTCTTGTGAATCAACAAAAGAGAATGGCAAATTTAGCTCAGTGAGTTTTTTCCGTAATCCAATCCTCATTGGTATATTCCTCCCGATATGATAGTGTATTTTTGGTTTACTTGATTCCCGACTATTAGATTTTTTGGTAAAATCTTCCAGGCTAAATTGAGTGATTCGTTTGCCATTTCTCTTCTTTTCAGGTTGATTTTTTAGAGAATTATCGTGCTTTTTAGAGGTAGAGAGGCTCTTAGTGGAAGTTGAATCGCTATTTGGGAATTGAATCTCTTTTTTTTCGGATATATTTTGATCAATGATATCTTTCTGTAATAAGTTTCTATTTGTGAGGTTATAATTCATCTTCTTAAGCCTTTTCATTGCAATGTTGAGATATATCTCATCACGCGTATTCTTGCAATACAGAATGATTACTTTTCCCTTTCTGTGCCTTGCAGTTCGTCCTTTTCTTTGTATCAAGCGCGTTTCAGAAGCAACTACATCGAAAAATATCACGAGATCGCATTCTGCTATGTCCAAGCCTTCTTCGGCGACATTTGTTGCCACCAGCACGTTATAAATACCGCGCTTGAATTCATCTAAAATCTTGATTTGCATTTTCTGAGAAATTCCGATATCATTCTTGGATTTCGTAGCTTGTCCGACGAATTTAACTGCTTTAATTGTTGGATGCTTGTTTAATTTATTCGTTATGTTTGCAACAGAGTTTCTTAATTTAACGAACACGAGTATTTTTGAGTCAGGTACGCTTGCGAGTTCTTGCTCTAAGTATCGTTCTAAGACCTGGTATTTAGGATGGATTAATTTTTCAGGAGTAAAATCTTGATTTTTTCGGAGCTCGATGTGAATACTCC
>JBHLMB010000076.1:0-8592 GCA_048938565.1 Promethearchaeota archaeon
ATGAAATGATGGAGAAGATTTATAAAATTTATCTTTCTCATAAGGACCTAAAAAGTTCAGTACAGTTATATAATAGAAATAAGTTATGTGTGTTTTATAGTCACCTGAGATGAGCTGATTTATAATTTTGAGGATTTCAAATACACATGACATAAATATATTAAGAATGTATTTTATGATAGTATTTAGAGAATTCATTTAAAATAGATGCATTAAAAATAATATAGAAGGAATAAAAGAAGCCATGTCTGAAATAGCTGCGGATATCCGAGAGAAAATGATGTTTCTTTTGAAGGAAGAAGAAAGTAAAACCGATCTAGAAGGCCTTTCAGTAATATCAAGAATCGGAATGAAAATTGTTACGGCGAAATCAATGGAATTAGATGCTGACGCTACATCGGCATCTTGCACCGCTTTAATAGATCTCGGACTAAGACTTTCTGATGCCACAAATCATGGTAACTTAACAGAAATAGTTTTGCATAACGCTGGAGGTTATAGTATAGTAGTTGCCATCAACGACGAGTTTATAATTTTTTGTGGATTAAAAACGCAACTAAGAATTGGTTATTATTTAGGATATTTGAGAGAATTAGCTATCAAACTCAGGATTTTAATTTCTGGAGAAGAAATAACGGAACTAACGATAAGACTCGAAGAATCTAAAGCAGAGAAAGCAAAACAAGAAGATATCATAGAAAAAAAAGAAGAAGCTACCTTTAAACCTTCGATTGAAGAAGATAAAGCAGCACTAGACGGTCTTTTAACCTTCTTAGATGACTGGGACGCAGAAGAAAAAGCTGCAATGGGTATAGTCGAAGATTTCGAAGACTTAGAGTCCGGAGGGAATATTGTGGGGATTCCTAGAACTGTAGTGGTTGGTTTATCTTCACAAAAAACAAGCCAAGATGTTATCCCCTCATCGCACCCCTCTCAATTTCAAATTTACGAAGATGAAGTTCCGCCTCTTCCCCTTGATGATTATACGCCTATGGAGATCGATGAGAGTCCAGCTCAAGAGGCCCCAAAGGCAGCGCAAGCTGAAAATACAGAGCCTGCTGGAGAAATTCCATCATTTGATGAAATCAATGTACCAGATTTCGATTCCCTTTCCAAGGAGACGGAATACGATATAGACTTTGTTTTAGATGAAGAATCTGATGCTTTAGATTCTGTCTTGAAAGATTTAGGATGGGATGAGGAAAATTAAAATAATAAGCTAAATCTTAAAATTCGAAAAGAAAAAAAAGTTTCTCTTCATACTTTACTTGATGAGTATTTTTAAAAAAGTTCTAGATATTCTGAGTGAATATTATCTATGCACCCATTGTCTGGGACGAATGTTTGCCCTATTAGGTACTCATACGACTAATAAAGAAAGAGGAAATTCAATTCTTCTAGCATTGACTCTCGAGAATCATAGAATATATCTTGCGAATGAAAGGAATTCAGAAGAAGTTGCATTAAAAAATTTGAAATTAATCGCTGAAAAAGCTAGATTCAAATCTGCTCAGAAAATCTTAGAGAAAGAAGGTTTTAAAACAGATACAAATTCAAGCGAAGAATTATGTCATTTATGCAAAGGTATTTTTTATAACATCGATATATATATTTCTGAGGGATTAAAAAAGTTAAAACCACTTGATTTTGGTAGTTTTTTAGTAGGTTCTCGTCCGGATCCAAGCCTAATCAACAAAGAGGACAAATTCAAATCAAAATTTAACCTTCTAGAATCAGAGTCTTTTAAAAGCCATTTTAATAGAGAAATTGGACGAAATTTGGGTTTAACATTGGGAAAACCATCCGAATTTAGGAATCCAGAGGTCACCTTAATATATTCTCTTTGTATTAATTCATTTTCAATCAAGATTATGACAAAATCGCTATTTATTTATGGTAAATATAACAAGCTAATAAGAGGCATTCCCCAAACTCATTGGGATTGCAAAGCGTGTCGAGGAAACGGATGTGAGAAATGTAATCAGACTGGAAAGCAATATTTGACTAGTGTAGAAGAATTAATCAAACCAGAGTTTATAAAACAATCAAAAGCCTCTGCGTCAAAATTTCATGGGGCCGGTCGGGAGGATATTGATGTGAGGATGTTAGGAGATGGAAGGCCTTTCATACTCGAGCTGATTAATCCTATAAAAAGAAACTTGAATCTCGCAGAGATTGAGAAGAAAACATGTAAAAAAAATAAAAAGAAAATCAAGATTAGTGGTTTGCGATATGCAAGTAAGAAAGAAGTTATCGAGATGAAATCACGATCAGAACACACGAAAAAGGTGTATAGAGCAATAGGACAAATCGAAAATAAACTAAGCAAGGAAGAATTTTTATTAAAGATATGTCAACTAAAAGAAGTTATGGTTGGTAAAGAGATATACCAAAGAACGCCAACTAGGGTTTCACATCGCAGGTCAGACAAATACAGAATAAAAAAGATTTTTAATATTGAGAGCAGGTATGTAAAGCCAAACATGTTTGAATTTCGTATAGAAGTTCAAGGTGGCACCTATATTAAAGAGTTAATTCACGGCGATAATGGGCGAACATTTCCTTCTTTTGCTGAAGTCTTTGGCATCCCAATGATTTGTAAGGAATTAGATGTGATTAAAATTCTTCAATAACCTTAATTTCATTTTTAATAAAATTGATAAATTATCACTCATTTAGTTATCCATAATTATACTGTAATTAGTAATATATCTTAAAGGTGTTGAATTTGACATTACACAAGGGATATCGCAATAAGACGCGTTCAAGACATAGAAAAAATGTGAGAAATAAAGGCTTGGGTTCAATCGAAAAGTACTTGGTGGACTTTAACATAGACGCAAAAGTCGATATTATTACAGATCCTTCACAACACAAGCGTGGAATGCCCCATCGTAGGTATCACGGTAGAACTGGTACGATCGTTGGTACTCGAGGACGGTGCTATCTCGTTAGCGTGAAGTTGGGAGATTCAACAAAAACTCTTGTTGTTGGAAAGGAACATCTCAGGTTAAATCACGATTACATTAACAGAAATTAGGTAATAAAATAGTGTCTGGCAGAAAATTAGACGAAGAAATGGTCTCTATACCGGAAGTAAAAGAAATAATGGAATCTGTAAAAGAAAAGATTCTTGAAATAGATTCCGAAGAAGGAATGTCCCATTTCCAAGAAATCACCTATAATTATGTAAACAAGTATGCAAAAATGGATGTTAAAACTGCAAAAAAAATTCAAAAACTCCTCTCTGAAAAATACGAATTAGAAGAGCTTTATGTGATTAATATTATCAATATAGACCCACAAAATGTTCCAGAACTTAAAGTAATATTAGAAAAATCCTTCAAGGGAAAATCGCTCTCAGACGACGAATTACAGGAAATGTTATACCAGATTGAGGATATAAAAACTTCCTGAGAAGTTTTTTCCTAAAATACTGCGTTCGTGCTATTTTCAACTTACTTCACCGAAGAATTTATATAGATATAAAGTCTTTAATTTTAATGAAAGAATAGGTTTATTAACTATAAGATATCAAATAGTAATGGATTCTATAACAATTAATATCACGAGAAAGTTTTCGTATGGAAAAAAAATACCAAGATCGATACAGGAGGTCACCTCAGAGGAGGCCTCGTCAAGACAGAGGTCCCAGAAAAAAGAAACAATTTATCAAAAAGGAAAGGGACTTGTTAATCTTAGATATTTTGCTCCATGGTCATCCTGAAGAAAATAAACCTACCTGGGTAAAAATTCCTTTAGCACAAGTTATTACGCTCCCTGATTTTGTTCTTTATGAAGTAAAAATTAATAAAGACTCGTATATTAAAGTCCAGGAAAAGGGAAGCTATGAACATTTCCTAAAAGAAAATAAATTAGGAGAAGTCATTAAAAAAATTGATTACAACGAACTCACACCCACTTCTAAAGCAATAATCCAACCTTCTCTTGAAGCCGAAGTTCTAAACTTTGAAAAAGAATTTATCGAGTTTTTCAATAAATCTACTTCAATCACTCCAAGAATGCACGCTTTAAAATTGCTTCCTGGAATTGGCCAAAAACACATGTGGGAAATCATTGAAGCTCGACAAAAACAAAAATTTAACACTTTCCAAGATATTGCCGATAGAACTAGCGTTGCTCACCCTGCAAGACAAGTAGCACTAAGAATCATTAAGGAACTACAAAGAGAAGGAATCAAATACTATCTTTTTTCCAAGACAAAACAATACGAATAATTCAATGAACGCAAAAGAAGTTAAACTCGTTCTCAATCAATTAGGCGTAAAACCAAGAAAAAACAAGGGTCAAAATTTTCTTGTTGACGAAAATATAGCAAAAAAGATAGTCAATTCTGCTGATATATCCAAAGAGGATGTTATTTTAGAAATTGGTCCTGGTTTAGGGGCATTAACAGAACATCTAATACATGTCGCTAAAAAAGTTATTTTAGTTGAGATAGAACCTCAATTTTGCTCGTATTTGTCAAATAAGTTTGAATCATATCAAAATTTCGAAATTATCAATAATGATATTCTCAATATTGATCTTCCCTATCACGATAAAGTCGTTTCAAACATTCCGTACACGATTACGGGTTCCTTGCTAGAAAAAATCTTTTTTAAAAACGATCCGCCAAGTGGGACGCTCGTTATTGAAAAAAGTATTGAGGAAAGAATCAATGACGCTCAGAAATATAAAAAAATTTCTCGTATTGGTATTTGTGTTCGTAGTTTTATGAATCCCACATATATGAATGACATTTCGCCCCGTAGTTTCTATCCAATCCCCAATATCGCTCTCTCTCTTTTAAAACTTGAAAAAAAGGGATCAATAGATCCTTTCTTGCTTGACAAAGAAAATATAGAATTTTTCTTGAGATTCATAGCAGGAATTATGCCTTATAAAAATAAAAACATTGTAAACGCCATTGTATTATGCTTGAAAAATCACCATGATAAACATATCCCAAAAAGTGATATATTTACAATCTTGAAAAAAAATCGTCTAAAAAACATTAAATCTTTTAATTATGGCGTATCTGAGTTATTAGATCTAAGCAAGCTAGTTTACAAGAGCTTTTATAAATCTCAGCATAATATTCCAATGAAAAGTTGATATAATGATTGATCCTACAATAAAGATTTGTGATTCAAGCGTTTATTTCCCATCTGACGATTCTTATCTCATATTAGACTATTTTCAATCAAAAATCACTCCTGATTATTTTGATGGAATTCAATTTAATTCTATAAATAATGTTTTGGATATGGGTACAGGCTCAGGTATTATTGCGATAACTCTTTTATTACTAAAGTCGAATTATGATAAATTCAATCCAAAGATCTACGCTTCCGATATTTTAGAACAAGCAATTAAATGTGCAAAGATTAATGAAAAGGCCAATGGTTTTAAAGGAGAAATAGAATACTTCCTTTCTAATTTGTTTAAATCGTTTCCGGAGCATCTTAACAATTTATTTAATATTATCATTTTTAATCCTCCTTATCTTCCATCGTCGGAATTAATTGAAAAACAGGAAAGATCATCATCAGATTACTGTTGGAACGGTGGTATCAATGGAAATGAAATTATTTGTGAATTTATAAATAAATTAAAGGACTTTCTCAATGTTTCATCGAACTATGAAGCAAGTGCATATTTTATTAGCTCTAGTAGGGCTGATAATGAAAAAGATAATGAAAAATTAGAAAGGATTATTATTGCTCAAGGATTTAAACACGACATTCTTGCTAAAAAGCATGTGTTTTTCGAAGATATAATTTTAAACAGGCTTAAGTTAAAAGATCCCTAGAAAGGCCTGCGATTTCGGCGCTTCTCCATCAACTTTACTCCGTTTTTACTTAATTGACGGTTAAGATTATTAAAGAACAGGTTTATTTCGCTCGGCTTGAATACAGCTCTCTTATGTGCCTCAATCTGAGGTATTGGAAGCCCATAATTATCGTTTAAGCTTGCTATTGGTAATAATATTGAAGATATGAGGTCAGCTTTTTTTGATGCTTCTAGATAACTTGAATTCTCGTCTATAAAAAACTCAATCCTAGAAGGAGTATCATATCTTGCTGATTTTAGATAAAAGGCGTAGAAATCAAGTGGAAAGTAATAAGATATTTCTTTTTTTATTCCATCTTCTCGTAATTTATCGATTTCCCTTTTGCAATTGAAAATGCAACTTCTTTCGGATTGATGTAAAAGCTTGTTAAATAAATCAATGTCTGAAAAATATTTCATTACATTATGATATTTTATCCTAGTGAAATCTTCCAAATTTTTATAGCTTGGTTTTAGTAATTGAATGGTTTCTCTTAAAAGATTTGTTAAGGCCGAAGTTCTTGAGTCCTTTATTGAACCTATTAAGAGAATACCTTGTTTTGCACAATTCATGTAAAGTTTGTGGAATTCTTTTAACAATGCATCATACTTCAGGGAAATTTCAGGATCTTTTGAGAATACCAGGCTTATGGGCATCACTAATATCGTTCCATCAATGACGATAAGATCAATTTCAGACTTTTTAGCAATCATCTCGTTGAGCAAGTTAATTTCCATTCTTCTCATCTCCATTGATGTTTTAGCGTCAATTAATCCATCATCTTCGTGTAAATAATTGCCTTGAACTCGATAATTATTGTATCCGCATAAGTCTGGATAGTATTCAATATTTGCCAAGTGATTTCTATAAAAGTGATATTTAACTGCGATGGCTTTTAAAAATGAAAAATCAACATTCATATATTTCTTAATTACAGAACTTCCATCAACACTAACAATATTTAAACCGCTAATGTTTGATGAAACCACTTTTTTTTTATAAAACTTTCTTTAATATAGAAAGTGGGATAATTGATGAATTCAGAGATGTCAAGCTTGTCTTGGTTATTTATAACAATTTGAGCAAAATCACGCTTAGTCCTTTCGACTATTGCGAATTCTTGGGCTATTACTTTTAGATCTTTGGTTAAGAGCTGTTCTTTTGTGTGTCCTTTTGTGTTTAATTCTTGATAAACTTGTCTCTCTTTTGAAGGATCCTCAGTACTATTTTTTATATGATTACTTTCTAGCATTATAGTGCTATTTTCTCCATTCATAAATAATTATGACCAGAGGTTTGATTTTTTGATTTATTGGTATTAATTATTTGTTAAATAGAAAAAATTTAACATTCTAATATTTAAATTGAATAAAACTTGATATTGAAGATAAAGGTTAAGATTTAAATCTTAGTAGCCTATATATTGTTTATAAAAGTATGATGCCGAAAAATATGGCAAATTAAAAAGTTCTTTCCTTACATTGTAATACGATGAGTAGCGATAAAACCCATGATTACACATTTAAAATTATGATGCTCGGTGATGCGTCTGTAGGAAAGACATCTTTAACGATTCGATATATTTCGGGTAATTTCCTCGAAGACCTTAAGCTCACGATAGGTGTTGATTTTTACTCGAAAATTATCAAATTTATGGAAAAATCTGTAAAATTACAAATATGGGATTTTGGAGGAGAAAAACGCTTCAGGTTTCTACTTTCTCAATATTGTAAAGGAGCTAATGGCGCTTTTTTCTTATATGACACTACAAACAAGCAGTCTCTTGAGCATCTATCCGATTGGACTCAAATCGTTCGGGAACACGCAGGGAACATTCCCATTATTCTTGTTGGCTCAAAAAGCGATCTAAAGGAATTTAAAGTAGTGGAGGAAGAAGAAGGGATTCGAAGCACTCGGAAATACAACCTGGCAGGATTTATTGAACTATCTTCGAAAACAGGAGAAAATGTTGCGGAAGCTTTCAACCAAATGACGACAATTCTTTTTCAGAATTTCGCTCCAGAGGTTTTTAAATAGCCTTAAATTATTTTATTTATATTAAAAATCGAATTATTACTAACATATGATTGAATTTGAAAAGTTATTCAATCCTCGAGCGATAGGGATTATTGGCGTAAATGATAAACCTTACGGGGGAGGATATTTTTTAGACACTTTACAAAAAGGTCAATATAATAAACCAATCTATATTTTCAATCCCCGCTTAAAGGGACAAGTTATCAGGGGAATAGAGGTATTAGGATCTATTTTGGAAATTCCCGAAGACAAGCCTATAGATTATGTGATTTTAGCCGTCCCTGCAGATCAATGTCCCTCGCTCTTGGAAGAAATCGGAAAGAAAAGTGTTCCTTTCGTCACGGTGTTTACATCGGGATTTTCAGAGATTGGGAAAGGATATTTGGAAGAAAAAATACTTAGTATTGCTAAGAAATATAATATTAGATTAATTGGTCCAAATTGTATGGGAATATTTGTTCCAAAAAACAATGTATCCATTTCACCGTTCAATTTCCCTGGATATGGTGGCCTTGGAATGATATTCCAGTCTGGTGGCCTATCCGTGTATTCGACAATTCGAGCACATTCAATCTTTGGGGCACCTCCCAGTAAGACAATATCAATAGGGAACCAAATAGATCTTACTTTTGTTGATTTTCTTAAATATTTCTTGAACGATAAAGAAACGAATGTTGTTGCAATGTATGTCGAGAATCTAAAAAGTCAAGAAATAGGAC
>JBHLMB010000077.1:0-8559 GCA_048938565.1 Promethearchaeota archaeon
TTTGCTTAAAAATGGAGGGAGTGCGATTGTTTAGAAAACTAATTGATAAAAAATGAAGGGAAATTAAAAATTGTCCCTATTTATAATTAATCAGAAAAGCACCATCCTTTTCCTTGGATATTTCGTATTCTCGACCTGTAAAAATTTTCACTATCTCTAAATTTGTCCTTGCGTGATCAGTAATCTCTAAAACCCGAATCGAAGAAGGAGATTTTGCGCAACACATCAGGGGAATTAATTGATCGCTTAGGTAATTATCGACAGGCACGTTATTATTCACGTATTTTGCAAGTTCGTTTGTAGCTTTTACTCCTAATTGCTCAGATGTAATCTTTCTTTCTCCTAAGATTGTTCCCGAGGAAATTATCGTTCCCAAATCGGATCGTGCCCATAGAGATATTGCAACACCAGGACTAAGAGAATCCACCCAGCGCGTCTTTATTTTCGTTTCCAAATCGATGGTTTTTTTTATTTGTCGTATAGTGGATTTCTCAACTCTTTCTGCTATACTATTTTTAGAGCGCCTAAGACTTTCAGTTATGGTGATTTCTCCTTGAATCAGGTCAATGTTGCCCAATGATGTAAAGTTAATGGATTTGACATGTTTTTTTGGAGGTTCAATCATACATCTAACTCTCGCTCCCCCCTTTGGATACCATCCGTACTTATCAATTATGAAATTTATCTTCAATCCCGCCGTTTTGAACAGGGGATATACGACATTTTCCAAGTAATAAAGGCTAGGTGCCCATCTTCCAAAAGTACCGCCTCCATTGAGAAAAATTTCTATTTTATTGCATCCTATCAAGCCTAGACATGCAATTTGCACTGGTTGTAGTAATAATCCTAAACTGGCGGCAGTGTTAACATCAACTCGGATATTATTTGATATATTTTTCCGTGGTGTAAAACTTAACTCAACTGAACCTACATCGCACTTGCTTAAAGTGCTTCCGGTCAAATTAGCTAATGTTTTAAGACCTAATAGGTGTTGAAGTCGCAATCCTGGTTTAGGTCGATTTGCGCGTATGTTTATTATTTTAACGGGGCGCTGATATAAGACAGAATACCCCGCACTGAGGCGTAAAATGGCACCTCCTCCTTCACCAAAAGATCCATCTATTATTAGGGGTTTGCGTTCAGTCATCTTCTTTTTGATATATTTTTTTTATTCTTTCTATTCCAGTAAATTTTTGAATTAGATCTATAACTTCTTTTGGAACTAATCTTTTCCAACCAATTTCATTCTTCCCAATGAGATTCCTAATATTTGAACCACAGTATTCTTTTTTAAAGAGTTCGTATTTTTTTCCAACATCAAATTCTTTATTGGAAAACAAGGCTCTTACCCAATTACTATTAGAATAAATTACATCAAATTCTCCTGTAATTGAAACCACGTGGTCAACCCATTTTTTTGCATTATATATATCTGGTATTTCAAAAATCTCGTATTGATCTTTTTTGATATGGCGTTTGTTTAAAGCTGCTTGTATGAACTGTTTTCTTTCCACACCAGAAAAGGGATTGTTTTTTTCATATGATAATTGTGAACTGCCAATTCCAATCTTTATTTTTTTACAGGATTTCAAGATATTACGGATTATATACAAATGACCGTGATGTAAGGGTTGAAATCTTCCAATAAACAATGCAATTTCTTTTTTTTTTCGCTTCAAAATCCTTGTATCTTTAAAATATAGTGCCAAATCCTTATTTAGGAGCGTTTTCCAAATAGATTTCGAGCGATCTATGTTTTTTTCGTTGTCAAGAATGGAGATTAGCTCTTTTTTCGTATAAAACTTACTATGTTTAGCATCGAGTTCAATGGGATCGGGATTTAACTCTGCATTGCTATCAACAACAGCAAGAAATGTAAAAGATATCTCTTTTGTTAGCTTGTCATGTTCAACTTTTAAATCACGGAACTTAATAATTTTAATATATTTTTGGTTTATGCCAAATTCTTCCTCTAATTCCCTGAGAGCATTTTTTTTTATAGCATTTAATTCCAAATCATCCTGATAGAGAACATGTCCAGAAGCGGAATCTGTAAAATATTCTTGATAGGACCTCTTGTTTTTGCTTCTTTTTTGTACTAAATACAATATTTCATTGTCAGGAGTGAAGGTCACGACAAACAATCTTATTATCAAATGAGGCACCTTCTTCTCGTGAGCTTCTCTTCTTTCTAAGGGAAATATATACTTTGAAAATTGTCCCGATTCCAAATACTTTATATCGCTTTCCTTTATACAAGCAATTATTTCTTCATCCATAGGTTTTGATTGTATTTTGTTTACCTTAAATATTTATATAGCAAGATTAGGTAATTTTTAATTTCCCTTCATGGGATTTAAATTTTATTCGTGTAAGCAATTCTTTTAGGAAATGGAAATCAAATACGGGCTCAACCCGGAGCCCTCTATCCCGTCGACCGAAATGGCGTTCGGGAATGCTTTTTTTACGATGTTGTAGCCGGCGTTCACATCAGCGTTGATGAACGTCCCCTCGCTTGAACGAAACAATCCGCGGCTGACGCGCCTTCCTTGATATCTGTCGCACCTCTCGATGGGCTCCCCGTCCAAGAAGCTACATCTTGAAGTAAATGATTCCTCTACCATCACGAGCTCGATTCCGACTATCTTCGCCTTGTATGTAATTTGGTTCACGAGCTTGAGAAACGGCACTTGAACGAAGTTTTGATTGTTTCTCCTTCCGATGTTAACGCCTTGCTTCCAAGAAGCGTTATATCCGACGACGATCCTTCCAAAATCATACGCAACGCAATACTGGACGATGGCTTTCGAAATCTTGTGAAAAGCGTCGTTAATTTTATTGTTCCGCTTCATCGCGAGCTTTTGAAGCCTTCTGGTTTCGAATCCCAGATCCTGCTTGTCCTTGAGACTCGAGTATCTGGCGCGTTGCTTTTTGTAGTATTGGTTGATGGACTTGATAGCGCCGCCCTTAATAACAGCGGGTTTGAGCCCTGCGTTATTTACCATGGTCATAATGTTATTCAGCCCCAAATCAATCCCGATAATTCGATCATCGCTTAACTTGAGGTCAGTCTCTTCCCGCTCGTGGACGATTTCCAGGGCGTAGCAAAGTCCCTTGGGGACTATTTTAACTTGCCGCAGCCCCTCCTTGATGCGAGTTTTCACGGGCGGCAATCGCGAGCGCTTGGGAAAGCGCAGGAAACCTTCCTTGATGCTATATTGCTGGTTGGTGAAGACGACGACGAATTCTCCGCCTTTTTCCTTGTACTTGGGCGGGCGAGGGCGTCCATCAAATCGCTCTGGACGGGATTTCCATTCCTTCATTGCCTGAAAAAACGATTTCCAATTCTTATCGACGAGCTTGAGTACCTGCTGCGAGGTTTGCGAGGGAAGCGCTCTGTAAGCGTCCGAGTCCTTGAGGGCGTGCCAGAGGTCCTCGTACCTCCGCCACTCGTCAAGACAGAAGAACCCTTGCCTCACATAGTAGTTCGCCAGGTTATACAGGTTTTTAGAAGCGTGGCACGCTTCTGACAGTTTTTTCGTTCTTTTTAGGTGAATCAATTCGGCGAGTTTCATTTAATCGATAAATAGGATTCGCTTGCTTAAAAATGGATGGAGTTCTGATGTTTACAAAAAGATAGAAATACAATGAAGGGAATTAAAAAATTATGCAAGATTATAATTTCAAAAAAATTGTTACTCTAAAAAGATTGTCATTATATCTCCAATTTTACATCCCATCGTTTTAGAAGCGTCTTCTTGATTCTTTGATATCTCAAGATATCCACTAGATCCTGTTAAAAACATCATTGCCCCTTTCGGTTCCGTACTAAAATGGGATTGAAATCGTCCAGAAAATTCAATACTATTATAGCGTATTCTGATAAGGGCTCCAAGAAAAAGTTCTATTGAAGTATTAATTATTCGATTATTGTATATTGGTACATTAGTAGTAATGTTTCCAAAACTATCAATATAACAAACAGAGCATCTTATTTTTTTTTTATCTGGATCAACTTGGTATTCGAGAGGATATTTTAAAATATTTTTTGAATCAAACAAGGGACCAAATGTAGAAAGGTGCAAGCCTTTCGTGAGATGTGCTGCAACCGGAGCCATAATATCCCTCCCATGGAAGGTATGGGAGACGGGATGACTAAAATATTTTTCGTTATTTACTTCGAAACATTCTTTAATTTCTCCTGGTTTGATTGCGTTAGAGAATATTCCATTATTAGGTCCAATAAAATAATGATTCGAGGATGTTTTTAATGCTAAAATTTCTCGATGACTTCCTACATCAGGATCCACTACAACTATAAAAATAGTATTACTTGGAAAATGCTTATAGCAACTCTTGATCATATAAGAGGCTTCAATAATCGAAAAAGGGGTTATTTCATGAGAAATATCAATAATTTTTACAAAAGGATTAATATTTAAAATGACTCCTTTCATGCTTGCGATATAATGCTGGCCTTTTCGTCCAAAATCTGTAAGTAAGGCAATTATTGCCTGACTTTGTTCGTTCATCTTGAGATAAAAAAATGATTATCTTTGATTATATCATTTTTTTTTTAAATTTTTGATCTGCATTGTAGTAATCTTGAAGAGCTTTTGATTTAAGGTTATATTCTTCTTCCTTCTCTGCTTCCATAAGTTGCTTGGATATTTCTGCGGCTCTCTTGAAATAGATGTAAGCTTTATTAAACTCTTCTCCTCTTATAGCGGCTTTTGCGTCTTGAATGACTTTTTCGCGGTTTTTATTAAGCATCGGTATTTTATTTGCGATTTTTGACTTGTATTTAAGCAGTTTAAATAGATCTTTTTCAAGGAATTCTTCGGCAACATCCGCAGCCTTTTTTAATAATTTCGTTGCCTTATCGTAATCTTCAACCTTCAAGGCGTCTTCTGCAGATTTGTGCAGTTCAGAAATTTTTTTATGCTCTCCATTTTGTATTTTTTTCAATAATTCATCGGCTAGTTTTCGTTCCTTTGCACTTCCACCTAACATTTCTTTTACTCTATTTTTAATATTTTCTTCTAATGCTAGGGGATCTAATGTGTCAGTAAGAGTTTCTAAATGTTCTACATAAATTTCTTGCAATTGTTCTTCAAATTCAGAAGATGAGAGTGAAATAAAATCGGATACTTCTAACGCAAACGCCGCATTTCTTAGAGACACTTGAAATTTCTCTGGTTTTTCTTCATCGTAAAGCAACAATCCGATAATAACCCCATAAGCTTTTCTTGCTATTTTCCCTTTGAAAATGTGTTTGTACGACACGATAGACACATCTTTTAGCTTTAGAAAATTGTGCTCGTTTTTTGAGTGATCTAAGTTTAACCTAAGAAGGAGAGAACTTGATAGTTCAAATTCGATCCTTTTATCGGCAAAATAATACCCTAAAACCTTATAGTCTGAATCTGTTGGTAATAATATCGCAAAACAACCGCTTGGCATATTGTAAATCCTCTTTATTATTCAAAGTTATATATAAAATAGATAAAACACGGATAGTTTAAAAAAATTTAGAATATCATGTTCTAAAAGAGGATTGAATGATGCGATTCGTTTCTTCTCGAATTGATTGGATGATCGTTAATAGTTGCGCATAATACACATTATTCGATACTGCCTTCGATGCGTTTTTAATCTCTTCGATTGCTTTTATTTCTTCTTCTTTGATATTTTCAATGACTTTTTCTTCGTAAATTTTTTGAATTCTTGCGTTAAACTCGTCTGATAATTCTTGCATGCTTTCAGAAGACCTGTTTCTAAATTGTTTTAACACTTCAACAATGAGTCTAATGTTTTCCGTGAGCGAAACGGTCTCTTCGCTAAATTTCTGACTCATAGCGTTAATTGCGCTACTCATATTAGTAATCTGAGCTATTGTTCCGTCTAAAGAGGCTGTAATTTGATCAATCTTGTTTATCATTTGATCTAAAAGCTGTTCGGCCATTTTTTTAAACCTTATTATAATATTTTATTTATCAGGGAATTCTTATTCTTCTACCGCTTGCTCTTCTTCGAGAGCACCTTGTTCTTTTAATGTTTTAACGGACTCTATGGCTTCGGAAAGCAACAGATTTACGGACTCCTGATTTAATACTTCCTCTGCGAGTGAAGAAAAGTTTTCCAGATTGGAAATAAGAGCGTTAAAAGCCTCCAATCCTAATCCATTTTGTAATGTTTCAAATTCTTGAGTAACCCTTTTACCAACCTCCGTGAGAACTTCAAGATGAGATGTTTGCGTTGTCTCGATTTCGCTTGAAAAAGTGGATATTTTATCTGAGAGGTTTGCGATTTTTTCATCAATATTTTTATTCAATCCGTCTAGCGAATTCTTTAAGTCTTGAATTGCTACTCCTAGCTGAGCTATTCTGTTATAAATGGCGTTCAACAGGTCAGTTAACATTTCTGCCATAGGAAATCTCCTTTTTGGGTATACTCAATTATTTTCTTATATTTAACTTTTTTTTTTATTCTAAAAGTTAACTATCTAATAGGATTATACCTTTTTAATTTTATTTGCTAGATCACATAGATATCACAATAACAATATGAGGGTTTGGATAAAGTAATAAAGCTACAGTTGAATTACAAAAAATTTTTATTTTTTTAGTTCTTTTTGACAATATACAACAGCGCAATATCATAAAAATATTGCGTAAAAATAGGCTCCCGTTGCTTAGCCTGGTTAACAAGCACAGGTTTTTTGAGCTTGATCAACAAGCGCAGGTCTTATAAATGGCCCGTGGACCAACAAAAAAACAAGCGGTCCACGATCAATAAAAACCTGAGATCGGGGGATCGAAGCCCCCCGGGAGCACTTTTTTCCTTTTTTGCTCTAAATTCTAATATTCGACTTTATCATAGAAGACAATTAATGATATTAAGAAAAACTTCGGAAGAACGGGTATAGTTAGTACATTACTTGCTAAGATTCACCCTTACCAAACTCAATACCCATTTTTTTATCTCTAATATATTTTTAAGCAAGCTAGCAACATGAGTTTTTGGATATGGTTGCTCAGGTGGCAATCTTTGGGCAAATGTCATCCATTTATTAAGAGTTAATTGAACTAAACTTGCGCCCTCTGCTTGCATAAATAAGGGCACCACGGCAGCACTTTCTCGTGCGTCGCCTATGGCAAAATAAACCTTCCGACCTATTGCTTCTATCATCGATAAATGGGCTGCTTCGTCTAGCTTTCTTTCTACAAGGATTGTTTTAAGGAGTTGAGCTTTCGTGTCTTGGTCCTTTTCTTGATATTTTTCCTTAGCTTCTTTAAGCTTTTGCTCAATTTCTCCACAAGATTTTTCGTTTACATTCTCTTCTGAACAATAGACGGTAATTTTCAGATGCTCTTCCAATCCTTCTATTAAAGCAAACCTTTTTTCCTTTGAATAATATAACACTGCTCTTGAACCGCCTTTATCCATATCTTGAGACAAGCTAATGGTGATGCACCTACTACTTATGGTGTTACATATGTGGTACGCAAGTTCAAATACATCTTTCTTGTTTAAAGGAGGATATTCCGTAATAAATTCTTTTGAAGGCCATTGCGAACGAATCACGCCATCGAATTGTTCTAATAGTTTATTTTCCATATTTCAAAAAATCCCTCATTTATGCATAATATTAATGGGAAGTGATAGTAATACACAAATTTTCATTTATATATTTTATTTCTTTTCAAGTACTTAAATTAAAAATGAATTTTGCATCTATTTAAAGCTTTATTTAACTACTTGATAGTACGCCTTTTCAAGCCTTTCGACAGCGGAAGTTATGTCCATTTTAGAAGCACCTATAGCAGCGTTCATCACTATGTAGGGCATATCATAGTCTTCGCAGCATGTACCAAACCTATCCTCTATCGTATTGAAAACTCTCGGACCCGTGACCCTCAAGTTATACAATGCTCCTCCTAACGCTTTTAATTCTTCCATTTTCAGATGCTGTAAAGTCATTGCTACCGCTACTGGATTGAACACATCCAATACCCTCTCTCCAATACGATTAGCGAAAGTTTTCATTTTATTTTCGAGTAGTTTACGATTTTCTTTTTGTTTTTCGATTAATTTTTTATAACCACTCATACCTAGCGATAGAATCGAAACCAAGAAATTTACAATCGGTGTTGCACTGGCCCTACCGGCGTAAGCTTGACTAATCTTTTTGATATTTTCCTTGCTTTGAGACACGATAACAGAGCCTCCTATAGGAGTCAGGAAATTTTTATCAGTAGACTGGATCACGGCATCCACACGCCCCGCATCCATTGCTACCCTGATCAATTTCATCCATTCAGGGCTTTGAACACCATAAGCATTTACAACAATATGAACGAGGTTCTTTTCTTTTGCAAACTTGCTGATTTCTTTAATGTCATCGTATTCCCTTGGAGGAAAAAAGCTTGTAAATGATAGCACGCTGCAACAGGATTCATCGTATTGTTTTTTGATTCTTTCTATGGGCACTCTTACCGAATCACCATATACATCTCCTTTAGCAATTTTTGGGAACATCCTGACTAAAACCAAGGC
>JBHLMB010000078.1:0-8553 GCA_048938565.1 Promethearchaeota archaeon
TCCAATCAAATTGAATCACTTCCCGATACTATTGATCAAGCTCAATTTTTAATGTATTTAGATGTTTCAAATAACAAGTTGAGCAAGCTCCCTTCTACCATTTGGAAGTTAAAAAAATTAGAGCACATTATTTTTGAAGGAAATCCTTGGGACGAAGAATTTCAAGATTTAAAAGAAAGAGGGATTCCCGAGATTCTTGATTATTTGCGTAAAAAAACAACGGTTTCAGTTTTCCTGAGTCATGCGGTCATTGATTACGAATATTTCCAAATCGATAAAATCTCGGAATATTTTGTAGAAGATGCAAATATATATAATGCGTTTTATTGTGAAAGAGATTTACGGGGCGATATTGATAATTTCATGAATGAAACGATGCCTGAATGCCATATTCTTATATTTTTTGGAACGCAAAAATCTTTTTATAACTCCCCGGATTGTGCTCATGAATTGGATTTAGCAAATAAATACAATATCCCAATTATTCCAATTAAAGGGCGTGGAGTTGAATTAGAAGCCCTTAAATCCAAGTTTGGAACGAATGATATCTTTGAGTTTGAAAACCTGAACGAAGACTTTTTAGAACGATTAAAAAGATATGTTTTTTCTCTCTTTAGCGAGAAAACCTCAATGGAACGAGACGATATCAGATTTCAAAAAATGCGTGAAAGTATCTTAAAAACAATTTTAGCATATGTTAAATCACCAGAGTATAAATCTCATGTGGCAAAACACTACCACGAATTCGAAGAGCGATTTATTCAGATGAGTAATAACCAAATTTCAACAATAGAATATTGTTTGAGCTGTTTTGAAGGAAATAATGATTATCTTTTAAATACTAATCAAGATGAGGAAGGAAGTGAAGAATATGAATAATTTAAAACCAAATGAACAAAAAATTATTGTAGAGATCGAAGGTCTTCTTAACATAGCTCTTCCAATATATGAAAAAGAAATACCAACAGATGAACTGGGCCTTGTTATAGAGAACGGGTTTATAACGATGTTGTCGTTGTGTGGAGGGGATTTAGAATCAATACCTGAATCACTTTTTGAATTGACTCATCTAAAGTCATTAAATTTACAATATAATCCAATTGCAAAATTATCCAAATCCATTGCAAAATTGAAATTCTTGGAAAAAATTGCTTTAACAGATGTTGCTGAATTACCGAATACGATGGCAAATCTAAAAGAATTAAGAGAATTAGAAATATTGACATATAGAATGGAAAAACTACCAAGTTCTTTTAAAAAATTAAATAATTTGCAAATACTTACAATCGAATCAAATATTTTTATTGAAGGTATCAGCAGTTTAAAAAACCTGAAGGAACTTGATTTAACTCTCGGTGTTGAAAAACTTCCAGAGTCAATAGGAAATCTTAGTTCATTGGAAACACTTTATACAAATTCTAATTTACCTGAATCCATTTCAAAACTGAATAATCTTAAAACGCTTGTTTTACGTGGTGAAGCTCCGTTAATAATACCTAATTCCATAACAAAACTCAATAACCTCGAATCCATCGTAATTTCCGTACAAGGATTAATCGAGATCCCAGAAATAATTACAAAGATTGCTTCGCTCAAGGAGCTTCATGTTGATGAAGATCTTTGCGCGGTCGAATCAATACCCGAAAATATTGGAAATCTTCAAATGTTAATCACTTTAGAGGTAAAAAAAAACATTGAAACACTCCCAAAATCGCTATTTCTTTTAAAAAAGCTTAAAAAACTTAAGATAGGTGATGGCTTATCAGCAGTATCTGATGAGATAAGAAACCTGAGCGCACTTGAAAAATTAGACCTTAAAAGGAATAAGCTTAAAAATATCCCAGAATTTCTTGGAGATCTGGTAAATTTGAAAAAGCTTGATTTGTCTTTTAATAATCTAGACTGCATCCCAGGAACATTATCAAAACTGCGAAACTTAACCCAGCTCGATCTTTCGTATAACAACCTTAAAACACTTCCGGAATCATTTTCGCTGCTAGTAAATTTAAAGCATCTCGAACTATCTAACAACGGTTTAGGAACTTTTCCAGATGCTTATACCAAATTGCATGGATTACAATCTTTAAATCTTTCGCATAACAATCTTAAAACACTTCCAGAATCAATAGCAGGATTAGAAAATATCGAATCCCTGAATATAAGTCATAATCAATTGGAAACGCTTCCTGATGAACTTTGGAAGTTAAACAAATTGAAAAATCTTAAAATTAATGACAATATGCTTCAAGAAGATTATTCAAATAAAGATACCACAACAATTTTGGAAGCCATTAGAAAAAAAGCACCAATTAATATATTCATGACGAAATCAACCAAATTTTCAGACGAAATTAAACAAATTGTAGAATATCTACTCCAACAAGACGAAATTAATGCCATATACACCGATTATTCAGAAAAAAATCTTGGAAAATGTCAACTTATTATTTATTTCATTGATAAAGCTATCTCTGAGACAGACGAATCTAACAAGGTTTTAGCAAAAGCAAGAGAACTGCAACTTGAAATAATCCCTATAAAAACAATTGGTGTAGATTGGGGAGAATTAGACAAAATTGGGTTGAGTAGAAAATTAGGTTTTGAGTTTGGAAACGAAGAGATGGCCCAATTTTGTCCTAAATTATACGAGCATGTTTATGGAATAAAAAGAGATATTAATTTATACGATCCTAAGGAAGCACTCATAGACAAGCAAGTATTAAATGTGTTTAATACGCTTGCCAATTTTTTTGAATCTAGCAGGGTTATCAATGAGATCGTGCAGAATTTTGACGATTTCAAGGATATATCAGATAAATATGAAGAGCAAGAAATCAATTTACACGAATATGCATATAAAATTGTTAAAAAAATTTCAGACTCAGAATAAATTTATTTATATCAAATTAAAAATACAAAACCGAAAATTACCCAATTAAAAAAGGGATTAAATTAAAGTGGAATGTCAGAATTTAAGGTTAACGAGTATATAACTATTAAATTAGAGAACGAAAAAGTGTTTATCCATGTATAATAAAGGATTTTAATTTTACATCACTTATAACAAAAGTATAGCGACTAAAAATTGAGATCTAACAAAATGAAATATAAGCATGTAGTTTGGGACTGGAACGGTACTCTTCTCGACGATGGCTTGCTGTGCGTGGAAGTATTAAACGAGCTTCTTAAAAAGAGGTGCATGAAAGAAATAACCTTCGAACAATATCAAGCTTTTTTTGAGTTCCCCGTCGAAAGTTACTATAAAAAGCTCGGATTTGATTTTAACAAGGAGTCTTTTGAGGAGATAAGCACGGAGTTCATTCTCAATTACAATAAAAAGTGCCATGGATGCGAACTCCAACCTAATGCCAAACGCGTTTTAGACGCGATCTCGAAAACGAATATAAGCCAATCGATCCTATCAGCAATGAAGCAAAAAAATCTCGTGAATTTGGTGGAGAATAACGGTTTAAGCAAGTATTTTACCGATATTATCGGCTTAGACAATCATCACGCCAAGAGCAAGGTCGAAATTGGAAAGCAATGGATTACTATGTCCGCGTTTAAAAATAGCGAAATTTTATATGTTGGCGATACAATTCACGACCACGAGGTTGCCAGGACATTGGAGGTTGATTGCGTGTTAATACCGTCCGGACATCAATCTAAAGAGAGATTAGAAAGGCGTGAAGTTCCAATTATTAGTTCTTTGAATGAAGTGTTGAATTTCCTCTAATAAATAAAGTTATAAACAATTTAATCCGAATATTTCTAACATAATTCAGCACAATCATTCCTTGGTTGTTTTGTAACCAAGTGTATGGAGTACAAAAATGATTGGGGAGATGCTGGTTTCAGTGTTAAAAAAGAGCGATTGAAGAAGGACTTTTCAGGGACTTGTAATTAGCGTCACCGTGTCACATAGCTGTAGAGCCTTAACTTCTTGATAGTTCCATAAAATGATTATCGGACCAATTTTTTCATATTATTTTTTATAAGTTCGAGTTCTAAATTGGTTCTAAAACCTTTCAGATAAATTATTTATATAGAAAATACGTTTGTATTATTAGAATTACTTACTTACATAAACATGTAAAGAACATAAGAATTATTTATTACGACCGACGAAATATCAGAGCCTATGAATCAACAAGGGCATTACAACGAATAAAGCAATATTAATTAAGGCTCAAGCCAACGACACACAATACAATAGAGTTAGGGAAAAACATATATTTGCATTAAACGGCGAAAGGGAAATGAATAAATAATCGAATAACAATATAAAAGAGGAGATATTAAGTGATTAAATCAAGATTTTGTGAGATGGTCGGGACCCGATATCCCATCATTCAAGCGGGAATGGGGCCTTTCAGTAATAATAACCTTTGTGTGGCCGCAGCCAATGCGGGAGTTCTAGGGCTGCTCTCTACGAGCGGTCTTTTCGACAAGGAAGAGCAACCATGGATTTACGAAGCCTTTATTAAAACGGCGGATTCAACCATAGACGACGATATGGCAACAGTAATGGAAAATGTATTAAAACGCACTTATCGCCTGACCAAGGATAAGGGCGGTATTTTTGGTATTAATGTTATGGTGTCAGCAGAGCTTGTAGAATATTCAAAGGTTGTTATCGAAACAGCTATTAAGGTTTGCGAAGAAAATCCGGATATGAAAAACCATTTTAAAGTTATTTTTACTTCTGCAGGTGATCCATATCCATGGCGCGAAGTAATCAAAAACACGGAATTCATTTGGATGCACGTCGTTCCTTCTGTTAAGGCAGCAATGCGATGTAAAAAATCGGGTGTTGATGTCATCGTTGCCTCTGGACACGAAGGTGGATTCCATACTTCTTGGGAACCAGTGCATTCCATGACACTTTTGCCAGATGTCGTTGAAGCCGTTTCCGATGAAAATACGCTTGTTATGGGCGCTGGAGGGTTTTGCGACGGAAAGACGTTAGCGGCAGCTTTAGTTCTTGGTGCCGACGGCGCGCAAATGGGCACGCGTTTTTTGGCCACGCAGGAGAGTGACTTTCATCAGATTTGGAAGGAAAGCATGGTGGAAGCAGGCGATCGAGGCACGCTTGTTGCCCGTGGTTTCGTTGGCCCCGCGCGGTGGGTAAAGAACGAGCGTAGCCAAGAGCATGCTTTCAATACGATTAAGAAATCACCTGGCGTGTATTTGGGTAAACCCGACGATTATAGCACGATGGATATGAGCCTGATTGATTACGAAATTGAATCAATTTGTGCTGTATATGCAGGTGATAAATCTAAGGCAATGATGGCCGCAGGGGAAACCGCCCAACGCATCAGAGATATGCCTAAGGTCGATGATATGGTACAGATGATCGTTAAAGATGCGGAAGATATTCTTCGAGACATCCCAAATAAGTATCTTGCCTGATATTTTAGCCATGTTAATTCGATTGGAGATTAAAATGACAAATATCAGTAAAAAAGAAGAACGATTAAACAATTAACAGAAAATAAGAGAGAAGACCCATCAGTAGTGCTCAATCCGAGGTTTTCTTTATTATTAGATACAATCAATATTCGAAAATGGTAGCATAGAACTTTGATACTTACTTTTTTTTATTTTTTATAAATATCATTTTTTTCACAAATTCACAATATAAAATAATTAACCAAAATTTTATTTGAAAAACAAAGGTATATTTAAGTGAAAATACGCGGAACAATTCATAAAATAGAGAGATTTTCCATTCACGATGGGCCAGGTATTAGGACGCTTGTAATAATGAAAGGCTGTCCTTTAAGGTGTCGATGGTGCTCTTCTCCTTATACACAGAATCCTAATCCCGAGATTCTTTACATCCAGAGCAAATGTAAGGGATGCGGGCAGTGTATTAAGGACTGTCCGCAAAGTGCAATATCTATAGGCCCAGATCCCTCTTATGTTAAGACAGAACGAGCAGTCTGCATTGGTTGTGGTGAGTGCATTGCATCCTGTCCAAATCAGGCTCGAGAGATATCTGGTCAACATTATACTGCTGAAGAGCTATTCAATGAAGCTAAAAAAGATGCATTAATATACCGTCGAAGTGGAGGAGGGATTACTATTGGCGGTGGAGAACCGACAATGCAGGCCGAATTTGTTGGTGAGTTTCTATCTATTTGCCGATCTGTTTTCTTCCATACAGCTATGGAAACATGTGCTTTTGTATCTTGGGAAAAGCTGGCGTCTCTCTTAAATTTGCTTGATCTCGTTTACATTGATCTCAAACACATGAACGATAACCACCATATTGAGTGGACGGGAATGTCTAATCGAGGAATCCTGGAAAATATTCGGAAGACTGCGCGGAAAAATCAAGTAATCCTTCGCATTCCTGTAATCCCTGGATTCAACGACTCAGTTGAAAATATCTCAGAAAGTGCAAGATTTGCGAAAGAACTCGGAAACAATATTCTATATCTAGAACTTCTACCTTATCATCAACTTGGAGTTCATAAATACAAGGAATTAGAAAGAGCCTATTCCATTGAATCCATCCAGCCACCTTCAGAGGAGCATTTGGAACATTTGCGGGATATAGTCCTATCTTTTGGTATCGAAGCTAAAATAGGTGGTTGAGGCGTGTTAAGACAAATAAAATATACTAAATCGCCGCAGGATAGGCTTTATACCAGATTAAATCTATCAATGAGGAAAAGTTAGAAGTTAATAATGAATGATCGTGTTTGAAATAAGTTATTTTAAATAAAATTTCATTTAAATAACTAATAGAGGAGTAAAAAATGGATTTCTTAGATAAAATTATCACCATTAAACCAACAGAACGAATGAAACGCTTGCGTCAATTCTATCTGGACAATTCCCAACAAGATGAGCCACTATATACTATTTGTTCAGATCTGGCTATCGCCCGAACCATGAAAAAAACGGAAGGAGAGCCAATGGTCTTGCGTCGTGCAAAAGCTTTTGCTGCAGCCGTGGAAACAATGCCTTTAAATATCTTTCCAGACGAACCATTTTTAGGTTGGGTTGACGGTGATCCTTTAGCCGTCCCTATTGGAGCTGAGAACCTTGGGGCAAGACTGGAAATTGAATTGGACTATTATAAATACATGAGTGATGTAGATCGTAAGGCTGTTCGGGAGGAAATCATTCCTTATTGGAAAGGTGAAGGCGATTATAAGCGTGTTTGGTTTTATCAGAATTATCAGATGCTCCCACCAGAAACCCGGAATCTCCTTTACGGAGACCCAGATCCTGATCTAAAGAAAATAGGTATCATCACTAGATCAAAACCCCCTGCTCGTCCTATCGTCGAGTTAACTGAAGTTCTAGGTAAAACAGATGGATTAGGACGAGGACTTATCAACGATGGCATGTCTCGACATCATATTGGACACTGTTCCTATGGATATGAAAAAGTACTTAAAAAGGGATTTCTCGGGATCAAGAAAGATGCTGAGGAGAGATTGTCCCGTATTGATTGGACAGACACCGAGGATCAAAAAAAGGTCCCATTCCTCAAAGGCGTGGTGATTGCAATGAATGCAGCGGCAAAAATTGGAAAAAGATTTGCATCTAGTGCTAGAGAGGCTGCTCGATGTGAAAAGCAGGCTTGGAGGAAATTGGAATTGGATAAAATAGCTTCTATTTGCGATCAGGTACCAGCACTCCCAGCACGGACCTTCCACGAGGCCTTGCAATCGGTTTGGTTCACCCAAATAATGAATTGGTGTGAAGTTCCAATGTCTTTTGCTATCTCTCCCGGGAAAGTCGACCAATACCTATATCCATATTATGAAAAAGACATTCGGGAAGGACGAATCACGAAAGAAGAAGCTCAAGAACTCGTGGACTGCTGGCTGATGCGTTTTACGCAGGGAGCGGCACCATTCATTCCACAGGCAGGATCTGCGTCACATATTGATGTAGGAGGGTTGAAGACAGATGGAAGCGATGCGACTAACGATTTATCGCTGCTTTTTCTCGAGGGAATGATCCACACGCGCATGGTGGAACCAAATTTTGGAGTTTTCGTCCATAGCAAGACTCCTGAGAATTTTTTAATTAAAGCCTGTCAGCTTTGCGTGCTTGGGACAGGACATCCCATGTTTCTTAATAACGATATTTTTGTTGAAAATTTTCTTGCAAGGGGTAAATTAGGAGGACCACCCGTTCCACTTGAGATGGCCCGAACAAGCGGTGCGATAGGTTGTAATGAACCCCATGTTACCAATTACGATTCTGAATTCACGGTAGGGCCCTTTTTGCTCCTACCGCAAATGCTTGAGTTAGCTTTATCGGACGGATGGAGTCAATATCATAGAAAATACATGGGCGCACGGACGGGAGATCCAAGAATATTCAAGTCATTTTCCGAGCTACAGGAGGCTTATCTAAAGCAACTTGCCTATTTTGCCCATCACTGTGAGATTGCAAATAAAAATTCAGAGATTGCACTAGCCCAAATGTATCCAACAATATATGCGTCTGCTTTAATCGAAGATTGCATTGAAAATGGCCGGACTAGGGAAGAAGGAGGAGCTCATTTCAATTTCGGACCCT
>JBHLMB010000079.1:0-8507 GCA_048938565.1 Promethearchaeota archaeon
CGGAAGGATTTTGATATACTCTTGTTTGCGTGGATAATCTCAATCTTCATAGCTGCAAATTTACTGTTTATCCAAGACCCCTATGGTCAAGGTTGGGACATCCTACGTTTCGTCGACTTCATGCTAATCCCATTAGGAATACTGGAATTGCAACGCCTAAAATAGTCCTGTTCTTATCACCTTTTTCCTTTTCAACCATTGTCATAAAGTATAATTATTTCTAGTGTTCCCAATTAGCTTGATAGTAATGCTCTAGCTAAGTAGATAGATAAAATAGAAAGTATATTTATTTTTGAATTTTAATATTTTTTATTTATAAAATTGATAGACTCAAGTAGTTATTGCAATATCAAAAATATTAAATGAAGATTTTTCATATGCATTACTAAACCTAAAAGAATAATGATGTGATTGGAAATGTCAAAAGAAAACGCAATTAAATTTATTGACGGTGCCTTGAAGACAGGAGAAGAAATCTTTAGTCAATTGAGAGACATACTTCATGCTGCTAAAATACAAATCAAGAATCTCGAAAAGGAAAGGATAAAAGCTGAAGAAGAAAAAAACCTTATGGAAACGATAAAGAATAGATTAGAAAAGCGCGAGCAGCAATTAGAAGAAGAAAAAAATCGATTAGAGCAACAAAAACAACAATTAGAAGAGGAAACAAAAAAACTAGAGATCGAAAAACAGGAACGAGACAAGAAAATAGGAGCAATGACGGAAGAACAAATGAGGCTTTTGGACGAGTACGAAAAAGTTAAAGTTGAACTCAAGAAATTTGCTCAAGCTGCGGTTCAACAAGAAGAAGCAGAACTTAATTTCGAAAAAATTCAAGCATTGTTATCGATCTATAGAGTACTCATCGAGGAAATTTGGCAGGGGCAGGCACATTACCGTATATTGCATATACTTCACGGCGCTAAAGAATCAATGAGTAGAGAAGAATTGAAAAATTCAACCGGAGTTAGTGGTGCTTTTGTGCTAAGATCGGTTCAAGAACTTGCGCGTGTTGATCTCATTGAATACGACGAAAATACGGGAATGGCTAAACTTAAAAGAAGGCTATTCCCCAAAGTCGTCGAAGAATAAACTTGCAATTTCCTTGTTTTATCTTGTTTGTTATAATTGTCAATTTATTTTAGAAATATGTGTAAAAATCTATAACCAACCGTGATTAAAAACCTTCCCAAAATTGCTTGATGGGATCCTGTAATTGGTCTTTAATTTGGCTTTCGAATTTTTCAAAAACACTAACATCCATGTCCCAGGTTTCAAAAAAGTCTGGTGGGTATTTTTCAAGAAATTTTTCGGCAACTTTTTCTAATTCGGGAATCACTTTCTTTTCTTTTTGCTTTTTATCTGAGTTTGAAATGAAAAATAATTTTCTTCTTTTAAGAAGGTTATATCTTTTGTTGCTCAGCTCGAAGCTTGATAATCCACCATCAACGAGCGTTTCTGCAAACGAATTTAAAGCACACATCAAACCTCCAAATAACTGTTCGGTGATTTCCGAATCATAAACCCTGTGATATAAAACAATTCCCGAGTCTGTAAGTATCCAGAGATCCTGTAATATCTTTGCCAAGTTAATCCTCAAATTCACATGAATGATAAATGTTATATCTATAATGGCTAAATTATTATTTAAATTTAAATTATTGAACTAAATCATATATTTTTATATTTTATTCTTCTTGCTACAAATTTATCGATTTGAGATAAAAATATTATAAAAAAGAGTTATAAGATTCCTCTCATTTATTGAAGATAATTGAAATCTAAAGGTGATTATTACGAACTACGAACAACTAATGAGAAATCACATTTCTCAAATAAAGGGTTTTTTATTGGACGAACCTAAGAATCCTAACTGGGAATTTGGGATTAGGTTCAAATACCCGAATAAGAATGGAAGAGTTTTTATGGTTGTAAAGCCGAAAAATACAACTTTTTTTGAAATTTCTAATGGTACACGGCTCGATCCGCCCCATCAAACAGCTTATAACAAACTAGAAACCAAGGAGAAGAAAAGATTCATAAAAAACTTAGGAAGATTAATAATTATGAGAAATTTCGAACACGCCATAAACATAAATCCAACTAATTCTGTGTTTGTTCTCATTGATAGGATTTTTATCGAGAATGGAATTATTTCGATTAACAATTTCTACAAGACCGTTAAAACTATGTTTTTTTGTACCCTAGATTGCGTCCGCTACATTCAAGAAAGGTTCGGTGCAGATTACGATCCAAACAAGGATGGTTTTGACGCTGGTGATTTTGAACCATATGTGGATTAAATTCTTTTAGTAAAAAAAGAAAATGGATAATACTCTAAAGTGAGCGAGGAATCAAAAAACATAATCTGATTTCTTAAATAGAAAATATTACATCTAGAACAATAATTCCAAAGCCTAGTATGATCTGAATTGATATGAAGCATAGAGGGCGAATAATTCTACCCTTTTTATGTTTTTTATCCTTTTCATACTCAATTTTCGAATAAATAATTTCGAGTGTCCAAATTGTAATGAAATACAATACAGCTATGATGAAAAGATTTGCCAGATATATCATGATACCAATAGAATTCATTATTAGACTATATCCCGTTGTGTATGTGATCAATGCAAATTTATTCCACTTTTTTGCATTTTTTGCTTTATAAGCTAATTTTGTATATGCTATCGTACTATTGATCAAAAAAGGAATCGCAATGGCTAGCTGTGATAAAATAAGGTAATTGAACTTGATATCGCGATCGAATGCCCATATTAATGTAAAAGCAGTGAAGCACACGCCTATCAACATTGTTGTAATTGCTACTCTCAATGGAGATTTTATCTTATTTTTTTCTTTATCTTCATATGTTTCTTTGCTCAAGATATTCGCCAGATATTATCTTTTCGAATTAATATCATTTTAAGAAAGAATAAATAAAAATATTCTGTTTATCTACAAAATAGTAAGATTCGTCAATAACTAAAATCCAATTTAATAGTATTTTTGATTACTCATTTAAATACTATTTCGTTTTTCTTGTTAACATCTACGAGCACTGAATCTCCCTCATTCACTTTTCCTTCGATGATCCTTAAAGATAACGAATCTAATACATATTTCTGCAGCGCTCGCTTGAGTGGTCTCGCACCGTAATTTGGATCGTATCCCTTGTCGCTCATGAATTCTTTAGCATTATCTGTAAGCGTGATATCAATATTCTTTTCAGCTAATGTCTTGTTAATGTTGTTCATTTGTATGTCAATTATTTTTCTTATCTGCTCTTTCTTGAGGAAATTGAACACCACGATATCGTCTATACGATTAAGGAACTCTGGTTTGAAGAATCCTCTGAGTAATTTCAATACTACTTCTTGGTCGATGTCCTTATTTGAATTACTCGCATCTAATATATAATCACTTCCTACATTACTGGTCATAATTATGATCGTGTTTTTAAAGTTAACGACATTACCTTTAGCGTCAGTAAGTACTCCATCGTCAAGTATTTGTAAGAGAATATTGAACACTTCTGGATGTGCTTTCTCGATTTCATCAAATAGAATGACACTATATGGACGCCTTCGGACCGCTTCGGTCAGTTGTCCACCTTCCTCATAACCAATATATCCCGGAGGGGCTCCAATTAAACGTGCTACGCTGTGCTTTTCCATGTATTCCGACATATCAATACGTACCATTGCGTGGTCGGTATCAAATAAGAATTCTGCGAGTGCTTTGGCTGTTTCTGTCTTTCCAACTCCTGTTGGACCCATAAAAATAAACGATCCAATTGGTCGGTTTGGATCCTGAATTCCTGCTCGGGATCTTCTAATTGCTTTTGATACTAATATCAACGCTCTTTCCTGCCCAATTACCCTATTTTTCAATCTTTCTTCCATCTTTAAGAGTTTATCCCGCTCACCCTCAAGCATTCTTGATACGGGCACTCCTGTCCATTGTGATACAATTTTGGCGACATCCTCCTCGTCAACTTCTTGTTTGAGCATCGTTGTATTCGCTTGGATGTTTTTTAATTCGAGATTATATTTTTCCAAGTCTTTTTTTAATTCGTTTAAAACTCCGTATGTGAGTTCCGCTGCTTTTTCTAAGTCACCTCTCTTTTCGGCTTTTTCTGCTTCTATCTTGGTTGTTTCCATTTTTCTCTGGATTTCGTTAATACTTGCGATTACTTGTTTTTGATTTTGCCATTGAGTTTTCATTGCGTCGCTCTGTTCTTTAAGGTTCCTCAGGTCCTCATTGATCTTTTCGATTTTTTCCTGACATGATCCATCACTTTCCTTTTTAAGCGCTTCCCTTTGAATTTCGAGTTGAATGATCTTTCGTTCAATCTCGTCGATTTCTGTTGGCATACTATCGATTTCAATTCGCAACCTTGATGCGGCCTCGTCCATGAGGTCAATGGCTTTATCAGGTAAAAATCTGTCAGAAATGTATCTATGTGAGAGGCTTACTGCTGCAATGATTGCAGAGTCAGTGATCCTAACTCCGTGATGGATCTCGTATTTTTCTTTCAAGCCCCTAAGTATTGCGATTGAATCTTCAACCATTGGTTCCGCCACATAAACCGTTTGAAATCTACGAGTTAATGCTGCGTCTTTTTCTATGTATTTTTTGTATTCGTCTAAAGTTGTTGCACCAACACATCTTAATTCTCCCCGAGCAAGGGCGGGTTTTAACATATTTGAAGCATCAATTGCACCTTGTGCTGCTCCTGCGCCCACTAAGGTGTGCAATTCGTCTATAAAGAGGATGTATTTTCCTGCTCCTTTTTCGACCTCTTTAAGAAATGCTTTTAACCTGTCTTCGAATTCTCCTCGATATTTTGCCCCTGCAATAAGCGCTCCCAAATCTAATGAGAGGAGTTCCTTTTCTTTTAGGGACTCTGGTACATCATTACTTGCGATTCTTTGTGCAAGGCCTTCAACGATTGCCGTCTTACCCACACCCGCTTCTCCAATCAAAACAGGATTATTTTTTGTTCTTCTCGATAAAATATGCATTAAACGCCTTATCTCGTCGTCTCTCCCAATGACTGGATCGATCTTGCCTCTTCGGGCGAAATCCGTGAGATTCCTGCTATATTTTTCGATCGCTTGGTACTTTCCTTCTGGATCTTGATCGTTTATAGTTTGATTACCTCTAACGCTCTTTAAAGCCTTGTATATTCTATCCTTGGTAATTCCGTGCTTTTTTAAGATTTGATGTACTCTTAAATTTTCTGAAACGGACATTGCAATAAGCAAGTGTTCCGTGCTTAAAAACTGATCCCTTAATTTTTCAGCTTCCTTCCAAGCAGTATCTAACATTATTTTGGAGCTTTGAGATAACATAGCTTCGATTACGCCTGCTCCGCTTACTTTTGGGAGTCTTTCATAGAGATCTTTCAATTCTTCTCGAAATTGATGAAGATTTACGCCTAATTTTTGTAATAAAGGTGTCGTTATGCCCTGTTGTTGATCTATCAGCGCAATGAGTATGTGGACGGGCTCGATTTGTTGATTGTTGTTGTCTTCTGCCAAAGATCGAGCGTTTAGTAAAGCTTCTTGAACTTTTATCGTAAATTTATCATATTTCATCATGTTTCATTTCACCTATCACATTCCAGTAGATTTTAATTTTTCCAATAATTCCCTTTGGGTTTTACTCAATTTTTCGGGAACATTAATTTTTATCTTGACAAGTTGGTTTCCTCTTTCTTCTGAATTAAACTTGTAAAATCCTTGATTTTTCAATCTTAATACGGTTGAGTCTTTAGTACCAGATGGGACGCTAACATTCATAGTTTTTTCCAGACCAGGAACCTCTATCTTTCCTCCTAGTGCCGCCGTTGTAAAAGGAATCTCCTGCGATACATAAACATCATTTTGCTTTCTTTTGAAGATTGGATGTGGTTTTATATGTATTGCAATGTACAAATCCCCAGGATTTCCTCCGCTTTCGCCTGGCATTCCTTTTCCCTTTAACCTTAATTTTTGATCGTTCTTTATTCCCCTTGGTATTTTCACATTTAAAGTCGTATTTTTTCCAGTTGCAGGATCTTTATATTGAATCCTTCTCTGTCCTCCCCTAAATGCTTCCATAAATTCGATTTCCATATCATATCTTAAATCGTCTCCTTCACGGGGGCGGTTGGTATGCCCAGAAGATCTTGCCCGCGTGCTTCCCCCCCTGCTGGAAAACACATCAAATATATCTCCTAAGTCGTTGAAGAAATCAAATCCGCCAGAACTCCTCCTTCCTCTACCCGAGCCGAAAATTTCGCTAAAATCAAATCCTCCAGGATTTCCCGAAGTCGAATAGTAATATGTTGTTCCATCAGGTCCGCGATGCACTTGACCTTCTCCTGGAAATCCGCCTCCCCATTGCTGATATGAGGAAGGGTCTCCTTCAACGACTCCAAATTTATCGTACATTTCTCTTTTCTTGTCGTCAATTAAGATGCTGTACGCTTCGTTAATTTCTTTAAATTTCTCTCCAGATTTTTTCTCATCTGGATTCACGTCTGGGTGATATTTTCTCGCTAATTTCCGAAATGCCCTCTTGATCTCTTCTTTAGTTGCTCCTTTATCGAGCCCCAATATACTATAATAATCTTTTGCCACGAGAATCACTTCTTTTTTTCAATTATCATCATCTGTCAGGTTCGGCAGGAAGTAAACCTGCAGTACATGTTTCAAGGCCTTATGCCTACAATGCCATTGCGAACCTCTATTATATAAAATAAAAAAAAATAATTTATTTAGCTAAATTCAGCGTCAACTACACCATCGTCTTGACCGCTGGCTCTTCGAAATTTCTCTTCCTCTATCTCATCTTGTGTCTTACCGTGATATGATTCTTCCCTTGGGGGAACGCCTCCCATTCCTCCTGGAGGTGCTCCTTGGAAGGGGCCTTGTCCTTGTGGTTGTCCGTAGATCCTGCTCGAGACTTCGTGTAATGCTTTCTCTAATTCTTCTCTTGCGTTTTTTATTCGCGTGATGTCTTCCGATTCTATAGCAGCTCTCAGGTCTGAAATCTTGGCAAGGATCTTATCTTTTAAGTCTCCTATGGCGGCTTCGTTTTCGCTCATAAGCTTCTCAGTTTGATAAATCAATGACTCGCCATGATTTTTAGCTTCCGTCAATTCCTTGAATTTCTTGTCCTCTTCTGCGTGTCTTTCTGCTTCTCTTACCTTCTGGTTTATCTCTTCTTCCGACATCTTCGTGGACGCCGTGATGGTAATAGACTGGCTTTTCCCAGTGCCTTTATCCTTTGCAGATACATTTATGATTCCGTTTTGGTCGATGTCAAAAGTCACTTCAATTTGAGGCACTCCTCTTGGTGCTGGAGGTATTCCTATCAAATGGAACTTTCCTAATGTGATGTTATCGCTTGCCTTTGGACGCTCTCCTTGCAACACGTGGATTTCTACGGCTGGCTGGTTATCCGCAGCGGTAGAAAATACTTCTGTTTTCTTTGTTGGAATTGTCGTGTTTCTCTCGATTAGTTTCGTGAAGACTCCTCCAAGCGTTTCCACTCCCAACGATAAGGGAGTTACATCTAGTAATAATAAGTCTTCAACTTCTCCCGTGAGCACGCCCCCTTGAACTGATGCACCTAAGGCAACGCATTCCATTGGATCGATGCTTCTTTCGGGAGTCTTTCCCAAGAAACTCTCGAATTTGGCTTGTACGACGGGCATCCTTGTAGGTCCACCGACCAAGATCACCTTATCGACATTTCCTTTCTGCAAATTGGCGTCTTCTAATGCTTTTTTAATCGGCGCTTCTAATCTCTGAATTACTGGATCGATTAATTGTTCTAATTTCGCTCTTGTTAAGGTTATGTTCAAATGTTTTGGTCCAGACTCCGTTGCGGTAATGTACGGCAAGTTAATGTCCGTGGTAATTGATGTTGATAGCTCTATTTTCGCTTTTTCAACGGCTTCTCTTACCCTTTGCATTGCCATTGCATCTTTTTTCAGGGCAACTCCGTGTTCCTTTTGGAATTCCGAGCATACATATTCTATGAGGATTTTATCCATGTCAGTTCCGCCTAAGGCGGTATCTCCTGCTGTTGATATGACTTCAAATACTTGATTATCCATCTCCATAATGGTAACATCAAATGTACCACCTCCAAGATCTAACACGGCGATTTTCAAGCTTTGTCCTTTCTTATCGAGGCCGTAAGCGACGGCAGCGGCAGTGGGTTCGTTAATTAAACGCCTCACATTTAATCCCGCGATCCTTCCCGCGTCCTTCGTCGCTTGCCTTTGATTGTCGTTGAAATATGCCGGAACCGTGATAATGGCATCGGTCACCTCTTCTCCCAGATAAGCACTAGCGTCTTCTTTGATTTTTCTCAGTATCATTGCCGAGATTTCTTGAGGTGTATAATCCTTTCCATCAATGGTAACCTTGTAAGAAGTACCCATTTTCCTCTTTATTGCCATAATGGTACGCTCTGGATTAGACACCGCTTGCCTTCGGGCAGGTTCT
>JBHLMB010000080.1:0-8478 GCA_048938565.1 Promethearchaeota archaeon
TTAGTTAATCCAAAAAGTAATTTTTCTATTGCCGTTCTCCCCGAAACTATAGAAGAAAAACTAATAAATGCCGTTTCAATAGCGTTTTTAGGGCTATCAAGGCAAGTCTCAAGAAATCTTTTCAAATCGACTTTTAATAATTTAACTCTCGATATAACTTCCAACATCCTTTTTATCACGCCTATTAACGATTTTGTGCTTTCTATCGTTACAAGAAGAAATCCAAACCTGGCAATGATCGAGCTCGAAATTGAGGAGTTAAAAGAAAAATTAATAGTCCTGCTCAAAAAGCTTGAAAAATTTAAATAATTTTCTTTTTAGAAACTTTAAAAATCCTTATAAATTTATGATGTATGAGCCAAAATTTAATTGAAATACTATGACAAATTCAAGTAGAGCCCTATAATTCGGCGATCGAATTATTGAAGAAAGATTTCTTATATAGTGGGTTGTATTAGTGATGAGGCAATCAAAAATGAAGTCTGCTCAATATTGGAAGGGAGGTAATAAAGCTCTATTACGTAGAGCAAGGAAATATAATTTAGTTGATTATTTTTAAATATAATCAAGAAGTATTAATTAGTGTTTTGGGGTTCATTCATAAATTCTTCGAGGTTATGGTACTTTTTTAATATATTAAATTCATTAATTGGTTTTGTCTTAGATATGATTTGTTTTATTTTATATCTATCATCTTTATTAGGATTAATAATAATTAGATTTTTTAATATATCTTTCTTTAAAAAATCTTAAAATAATTTTATAATGTAATTATCAGATGGAGGATATGAATAACCCAATAGCTATTAATTGCTCACATTCTCTAATAGCATCTATGGCTTTCAGCTTCAATTGATCTAGAAAATTATATTTTATTGCCATCTCATCAAACTCGAAAGGAGTTATTATAATCGGATCAACTTGAATTCCATTTGTAATTGGATGGTTGAAGTTAACCCAATTCCTTAATGTAAAAATTATTTCATTTTTATTAGTCTCTTCTTTTTCGATGAACCATTCAGGAAAGACAAGTATTAGAAACTCTATTTCAAAGTATTAATTCTGGATATATAGCATTGCAAGGAATAATAAATAGCCTTAGAAAGCTTAATTTATCAAGCCCGAATAAATAAACCCTAAAATAGATAATTTAATAAAATATAATTCTAATTAATAATAAATAAATTAATTATTTAAATGATGTAAAAATAGCAAGAACTCTAAGAGAATATTTATTATCTTTCGTTCTCATCGGTATAATGGTTATTACTTGTATTGCTCTTATGCCTTTATTTGGCCCGCAACCACTTGAAAATCCTATTGCTGTCGCTATTTTTCTGGCCGTCTTGATAATCTCCTGTTGTTTACTCAGCTTAAATAGGGTAATCGTTGGAGCTTTAAGATCAAAAGTAAGAGATAAGACTCAAAAAGTAATCATGTGCCCGCAATGTCTAATTCCTGTTGAAAAAGAGAATGCTATTTGTCCGCAATGTGGAAGAGCGCTTTGATCTTTAAGCCTCCGATATTAGAATTTGAAATGTGGATAATTCTGGAAAAGTTAGACACTTATTTGAATAATTAAAGTTTTAACAAGCTTGAATATAAAAAAAAAATTTATTTCCATAAAAGGTTTTTAATAAATCTTAATAAATTGTTAGTGTTATAGTAATTTAAAATCTATTAAAAAGTGATTATAAAATGGCAGAAATATATTTTCCAATTGATGCATCAGATTTGAAGAACATGGTACCTCCGGGCGAAGAGATTATTTATAGCACGCTGGCGAAGGGATTCACGACTTTTGTTAATAAAAGATTCAACTGGGTTACTCCAATATTAATGACTTCAAACGGTGTCATATATAAAAAGCCCGATGTTACAAAAAGAAAAGCTCCCTTATTTGGCGAGTATACCCTTTGGGGAGAAGTAGCAAATGTAGCCGGAGGTACAAAGTTGGGAACTGGCATCATGATTTACGGGATTTCTTTAAATTTTACAAGAGATCCTGATTTTGAGACAAAAGAAAAGTATAGAGAGCGTTGTGCGTCTTTTGTAAGAAGATTCTTACCTTTTTTAATAAAAAAGAAAAGGATTTGGCTTGAAGAAGCACAAAATGATCCTGAAATTAAAAAAAGTAATTTAAAGTTCCATACAAAATGGTTAAGTAGGTTGCTTAAATGGAATGCTAAATTCAAGGCAAAAGAAGCTAAAAATAAGAAATAAAAATTTTCAGAAACGAATATGAATTTCAATGGAATTCGTGCACTAAGAATAAAGAAGATGATAACGATCAAATAAATCTTTTTTTTATAAATGAAATGCTTGATATTTTCAAGCAGAGTTCGCTTTTTTCTGAATTTTCTTTTAAAATAGAATAAAGCGTGAATAAGGAAAGAAAAACGCATCTTCGTTCACGATCCTAACGATACTCGAGCTTATCGAGAGAAAATGGCCTGTTTATTCAAGCGAGCGCTTTTTATTTATTATTTGAATATACAAAAGGCAATTTTAACCGTCTTGACCTTAGATAAATACATGTATGTCAATTTCGCACCAGATGGGTTTATATGATAAAATAAGTCAATTTTATCTATATTATAAATTTTTAAAAATTAAAATTTAAAAAGGAGAAATCAAAAAAAAAAACATTACTAATGAGCTGAAAGTTCGATGTTAAAAAGAAAAAAAAAGCAATTTATGTTGATCTTATGCATATTTATATTCGTAGGAAGCCTCGCCACTTGTATATATAACGATATGGTAAGCAGGGATGATGACATATTCAATCTCAAAACATCAGCCATCACGATTACGAGTCCTACGACCTCGAGTTCATGGCAAGCAGGGTCTACTCAAACCATTACGTGGAATCCTCAGGGGGGAAAAAATGTAATTATTTCTCTCTATTATCTTGATAGTTTATATAACACCATTATTGTTAGTACTCCAAATAATGGATCCTTTCCTTGGACACTTGATGCCACTTATCCATATTATGGAAATAAATATCGAATTTATATTGTAGAGAATCTCAATCCTAGTAATTATGGCTTTAGCTATTATTTTGAGATAACCGAAGCAACCGGGCAAACCGCTTCACAGGCAGTCCCAGGATATGATTTATTCATTCTGATCGGAGTAATTGGTCTGATATCGATATTCTTCGTAAAAAAATATCGAAAATAAATACTTAAATATTTCCTTTTTTCATTTTTATAGTTATTTTAAAGCTCCTCCTTTTTATTTCAAGACGAATGCCTTTTCTTTTAAATTTAGACGAGTATCTTAAAGAGGATGAAAGATTACTGAAATAATTTAGCAAATTGCACTATTCATAAGAGTTACGATTTTAATGGGTGTTGTTGGAATTGGATTTAACTTTCTAAAGCGAAAACTCAAGAATAAGAAAGTAGAAACACTTAAATAAAATAAGATTTCTTTTTTTTTATAGATAGCAAGAATCATTCAATAAAATTGATTACATTGTTAAAGCGATACTCGAATATTTCTAAAAACAAAAAGAAATTAATCATAATATTAGTATTTTTTTCTTTCTTTATTCTCGCTTGTCAACTCCCTATTGATTGTAATCCTACTATGAATCCCTCCTCTCGAGAAGGACCAAATGCATTAATGTTAAAGACCTCGTATTTCAATAACTCCTGCGAACCAATTAATATCAGCGGAAATGCAGAATGGGAAGCTTTAGCTGCCAATCCCTGGTGTACGAAAGATAATGGCGTGTATTATCTCGAAAATTTGACCATAAACGGTGGCGGTTCTGGTAATTGCATAGAAATAAGCAATTCCACCGTTCCGTTTGTCATAAGAAATTGCACGTTACTTAACTCTGGAACCGATTTGTCTTATGCAGGAATAAAATTGAAAAATGTGAGTAATGGTCAGTTAATCGAAAATAATTGTTTTAATAATTCAGTAGGCATTTGTTTAACCGGTTCAACCACGGATAGATGGGCAACCAACGGAACATGTCAAAACATAACTATCGTGCGAAATAATATTATTGAAAATCAATTGGGTTTAGCTTTAGTATCAAATGCTTCGAGAAACTCCGTATTGGACAATACATTGCTATATAATTCAATGTACGGAATTGGTGTGGGTTTTCTTTCTTCTGAAAATAATTTTACCAATAATCTTATAGTTGAAGGAGAAATTGGAATATATTTATTGGCAGGTGCCATTAATAACACTTTTTACGACAACGAAATTCACGACATGTCTGAAGCGGGTATTGCTTTCAATATAACCTGCACTAATAATACAATTTCTACTAATGAAATTTATAACAATAAACATGGTATTTTTATAACAAACACTAGCTCGTATAATACATTTTGCTACAATAATATTTTTAATAATGGCGAATATGGCGTAATCATCGATAATTCCTCTGGAGAATGTAGTTATAACTTATTTTATCAAAATCGTTTTGACAATCCTGAAGGCGTAAACGCCCTTGATAACTGTTCAAATAATCAATGGGACAACGGCGTTATTGGGAATTACTGGCACGACTATAATGGGACGGACGCACTCGGAGACGGAATTGGAGACTCTCCCTACCACGTTCCTGGTGCGGGAGGTGCCGAGGACCGATTCCCCATCGTTGAAAGCGCCCCTCCTCCGGTTAACGACTTGTTAACAATAGCCATCGTAGTGGCGTCTGTTGCGTCAGTAAGCGCCGTTGCTGGCACGTCTTTCTATTTCAAGCACTCTCGAAAATCTAAAAAGAAAACAAGCGGTAAATTCAAGCCTCAAAAAGCGAAGACCATTAATCCCGAGGCGCTCATGGAACTTCTCGATGAAAAGAACGGTTTGACCCTTGCATCGAACTTGGGCGATATAAATTACACGTCCGTCTCGCAAGATTTTTACGAAAAAGTCGATTCCCTAGAATTGAATCCAGAAGAGAAAGCTTTATTTTTAAGAGAAATGCTCTCCTATTCGCCCGAAAAAAGGCAAGAGATACTCGACGAAATGCTCGCTTTCTCTATTGCTGGAAATAACGACGATTTTACAATTAAAAGCACGAGAGATGGTGATGGTGCTTAAAAGGGTCATGGACTTGTCAAATCACGAGAAAATTGTACTTGAAGTGGTTCAAGAATACTTGAACAAGAATCGATACCTCAACATTGGCAAGCTCGTTCCGTTCATCACTTCGCGCTTTAAACACGCTTCCGTGAACATTAACAAGGACGGAATTAAGCAAGTCCTAAAATCTCTCTTGAAAAAGAACTTGATCGTGGAAGGGTCGAAGCTCATGCGCGACGAGATATTGGAAAATCCTTCAAGAAAACAGATTTACGAGTACATCGTTAAGAATCCTGGAGTATATCTCAACAAGATAGTTGACGACCTCAAGTTAACGAATCACGTGGCAATTTGGCACCTCAAAACGCTCCTGGAGTTCAAGTTCGTGAAAAAAGAAAGGGTCAACCATCACGAGGTCTATTTTGACGCATCCGTGGATTTCGAACTTGCGAAAGTTAAATTCTTAACAGTGAAGAAAAAAAGTCTCGAAATCCTCAAGTACTTGGAAAAGAACGACCTTGGAACCACCAAGACTCAATTATCCAAGCGTCTCGGGATGCATTTTAAAACCGTTGACAAGTACGTGGACGCTCTCGAAAAGGTTGGCCTTCTCGTCAAAAAAGACCTCAAGCACAAGTCGTTGTATTTCGTCGACAAATTCGAACTTGAACGGTTAGAAAAAATCGTTTATTCCTGAATTCTCTTTTCAAGTCGAATACAGCATGAATATGCAAGGAAAAAAGCATTATTGTTCACGTTCCTAACGATACTCGAGTTTATTGAGAGAAAATAACCTGAATGTTCAAGCAAGCCCTTGTTCTTCAATACTAGAACACACGAGAGGCAATTATAAGAGTCTTTCCCTTAGATAATGATATATATGTCAATTTCGCACCAGATGCGTTTAAATATCAAAGTAAATCAATGTTAATTGCATTTTATTAAATCGCAAAAAATTAATATTTAAAAGGTGATTGAGCACGAATGAAATAAAAGACATGATCGATCAATATTGGACGAAAGGGCGCCCGAGACTGGCTAAACAGCTGAAAATATACCCATATTTTTTTAAAATTGAGGGCGAGCAGAGACCACGGGTTACAATGGACGAAAGGGACATTATCATGCTTGGAAGTAATAATTACTTGGGAATGACCTCCCATCCTTTGGTAAAACAAAAAGCCATTGAAGCGATCGAAAAGTTTGGAGTAGGGACAACGGGTTCGCGCCTTCTTAACGGCACAATGGAATTACATGTTGAATTGGAAAAGAGATTGGCTCGCTTTTTAGGTAAGGAAGAATGCCTGGTGTATACAACTGGAATGCAAGCCAATTTAGGGGCAATATCGTCGCTCTTGACGGGAAACAGCGAATGGGTAATTTCGGACCAATCAAATCACGCGTCAATTATTGATGGAATGCGCTTGGGGAAGACGGATCCTAAACATAAACTAATCTATGACCATTGCAACATGGAAGATCTTCAAGCGAAACTCGAGATGGTACCCAAAGGAAAGGGAATTATTATTACAGAGGGTGTTTTTTCAATGGAAGGCGATATTTCGCCCTTGGACCACCTAACTGCCCTCGCAAGAGATTACGAGGCAATGATTTATGTGGATGACGCTCACGGATTAGGAGTGATGGGAGATCACGGAAAAGGAACTGTTAATCATTTTGGTTGCCAGGATCAAGTGGACATTATAATGGGAACCTTTTCTAAAAGTTTTGCAAGCGTTGGTGGTTTTATAGCGGGGAGTAAAGAGCTTTGTAATTGGCTGAAACACACGTCTCGAGCGTTTATTTTTTCAGCGTCGCCACCGCCTTCTACATGTGCCACGGTCTTAGCTGTTCTCGATATGATCGAAAAAAACAACTTTTTGCAAAAGCAATTGCTAAAAGTGACTGATAGAATGAGAAAAGGACTCAGATACGCTGGATTTAACATTGGAGAATCTAAATCTGCCATAATTCCTATCATAATCGGTGATGTAATGAAAATGTTCAAATTTTTTAAGCGATTATTTTACGAGGCACCTACGGGCATATTCACTAATCCCGTATTAAATCCCGCCGTGCCCATTGGTCACGAATTATTGCGAACATCCTACATGGCAACGATGGACGAAGAATTGATCGATTTAGCGCTTGACATTATTGTTAAAGTTGGAAAAGAAATAAAAATAATATAATAAATGTCATATGTAATCTTTTTTCAAGCAAATTAAATGAACCTACTTTTTATATTTTAATACAATATTAGAATTGATTACATCGATTCCATAAATCTTTTTTTAACATTCACGATATCCATCTTGCAATATTTTAAGAAAAAGTTGATTTGATAGAATGGAATTCAGAAGATAAAGCTCTAATCTTGAATGAATTCAAATATGAGATACATTATATAGCAAGGAATTTAAACTCAAGAGGCCGTAAAAGCTTACTTTTTCTAAATTCTCCTAAAATGATGAATACAGCCTAGGAAAGTAGGAAATATGCGTTATTGCTTATCCTTGCTTAAATAAAAAATATTATATCGTATAGAATTGGCCCGCCTATTAAAATATGCATTTTTTTTCAATATTTGAGCATTTAAGTGATAATTCTAACCGTCTTGACCTTAGATTAAGATATATATGTCAATTTCGCACCAGATGCGTTTATATGTTAAATTTAGTCATTTTTTGATTAATTTATCTAATAACAGAAAAAGTGAAAAAAATGAATAAAAAAAACACTTTAATAATGGTACTCTCAATTCTGGTAATGACCATGATAACAGCCAGTTTATTATTCTTATTACCAGTATTCGAAGAAAGGGGTGGAGGAAACGAAGATAACACATTTTCAGCCTTTTCGTCAATATGGGACACGAGATTTCCTGGTGAAAGCGATACCCATCAAATCAAACTTCCCTTGGAATCAAGTGGAACATACGATTTCGTGGTTGATTGGGGCGATGGAACGAAAAATTTAATCACTCGCTGGAGACAATCCGAAGTCACCCATTCTTATAGTCGGAGAGGCGTGTACACGGTCAACATCACCGGAACCATTGTTGGATGGTGCTTTAAAAACAGCGGAGATCGGTTAAAATTGCTTGAAATCACGCATTGGGGTTGTTTGCGATTAGGTAATTCTGGAGGTTATTTCTATGGATGCGAGAATCTTAATATTACCGCTAGCGACACTTTAAATCTAACCGGAACTATGGATCTTAATAGCGCATTTATGTTATGCGTTACTATGAATCTTGTGAAAGGAATAAATGATTGGGATGTATCGAGCGTGACGAATATGAGTGGAATGTTCTCCTATGTTTCTTTTTTCAACCAAGACATTGGCAATTGGGATGTATCGAGCGTTACGGATATGAGCTATATGTTCTATAAAGCTTTTGCTTTCAACCAACCAATT
>JBHLMB010000081.1:0-8471 GCA_048938565.1 Promethearchaeota archaeon
GCAATGATTCAGGAAATGAACCAGATCCTATCAGTATATTTTATGGATTATGTATCTTCCAAGAAATGAACATATTAGAAAGAAAAGACATCTTAGATCTTGACAAGATAAAGGAATTCTTGGAAGCAGAACTAAAAACATTTATACCCCAGAAATTTCATTTCTGTTATTTCGCTGCTTTAAGTTTGAAAGTTCTAGAGAATACAGGATTATATCTCGATAATGGTTACGACATAATAGATCCCATAATTAGGCTAAATCTTTCGAAATTGGAACAATATAATCCCTCTAACGATATTTACGAACAATTAGTTCTTATAAAATTATTTGAAACTGATGGAAAAACAATCCCTACTCATTTTAAGGGAGTTTATTCTAAAGAATTAAAGAATATAATGGATAAAGATGGATCAATTAATGGTCGAATCTCGGATACAGCAAAGGTCCTTTTGAGTTTTGATCTTCTCGATTTGAAGGAAAAAGAATCAGGAACTTGCAATAAATTGATCAAGTTCCTTTCGGGAACTACGAAATATTTTGACTCAGGAGATTTAGACAAGGATTTTAATTGGCAAGAGCATCAATTAGCATACCTAATTGAATTAAAAATGTTATATTGGACTTTGTTAGCGTGTTCTCAATACTCTGAAATTTTTTAATACTTAGAGTTTTCTTCTAAGTTAAAAACGGTAACTAAAAAATTTCGAGCGGAAGCAGTAATTTCGTTTTGGTTTACAGAATGATTCCATTTTTGGACGAGTACATTGTTATCTTCCATTTGGGATATCGCCTTCTTACCGAGCTGTACCCAAGATTCGCGATCAATAGGCTGATAATTCATATCAATACCCTCGCAATATTCGTGACCCTTGTCTGTTAAATAAATTTCGATTCCTTTCCTTTTCTTTGTTTTAGTATCCACTAAAATCTTAAAAGAATAAGGAAAAGTCTTACAAAAAATTGGTCGAGCTTTATATATCTTGCATTTACGCTTTTTATCGTCAAAAAAATAACATACACCAGATTGATTTTTGAAAAGCCCAACAAACGCAAGTCCGTTTTCGGTTTGGATAGGAGGCACGACCATTTTTGTTAGCTCGAGTTCCGTTGGTGGTTTTTCAAAAACATAAAAACCAAGGACGACAAAAGTTTCATCAACAGAAAGGTTAAGGGCATTCTTTAATGTTAGAATGTCGTGATATGTTACATTTACTATGGTATTTTTATCCTTACAACAATTTCCACATTGATTACATTTAAATCGGAATTCTTTAGAGATTTCCATTGTAAAACTCCAAAAAATTTTGAATAATTCGAGTAAAATTCACCAGTGATATAAAATAGAATCCTTAATATATAATAACCTTAACGCATTTGAATATCTTGATGTTTGATAAAAGTACCTTCCCGGAACTCTCTAAAGGCCGTTATAAGTTCTTCGTTTGTATTCATAACGATAGGTCCGCGCCAGGCTACTGGTTCGTTTAAAGGTTTCCCAGAAACGAGAATAAATCGAACATAAGAATTTAAAGTCTTTATTTTCACGCGATTTCCATCTTGATAGAGGATTAAATCGTATTTCTCCTTTAATTTATCCTCTTCTTCATCAAAATAACCTTTTCCATCATAGACATAAGCAAATACATTGTATTCTAGGGGTATATTGTGTTTAAAATCAGAGTTTGGTGGTATGAATATGTCTAAATACTCAGGTCGAGTGACTATATTCTTCACAGGTCCTTTCACATCATTATAAATTCCGCAAATAATTTTTACTTTCACCCCATTATCAAGAATTATTTCTGGTATTTGGTTTTCATTGATATCCCTATACCTGGGAGGCATCATCTTTTCTGAAGATGGAAGATTTGCCCATAATTGAAATCCATATAGATCATCCTTGCTAATTTGTGGCATTTCCTGGTGTATGATACCACTTCCAGCAGTCATCCATTGAACATCTCCTGATTCAATAACACCTCTATTTCCTAGACTGTCCTCGTGCGCTATTTTACCTTTTATCATATAAGTGATTGTTTCTATTCCCCGATGTGGATGCCAAGGAAAACCTAAGATGTAATCACTTGGATTATCTGATCCAAAGTGGTCCAAAAGTAAAAAGGGATCAAATAAAGAGGGATTTTCGTTGAAACCAAACGCTCTTCTTAAACGAACGCCAGCACCTTCAAGAGTTTGTCTACTTTTTAAAGTTAGTTTTATCTTACGAATAATGCTCATTATTATCGCCTAAATCATTCTATATTTGCTAAGCTGTAAGATCTTAAAAATTTATTTTCTATAGGTTATAAAGAAAAACTCACTATGACAAACAATAAATTTGCTAAAATATAAAATTTCCAAGTTTATTACTGAAAATTTCGCTTTTCATTATAGTAGGTTCGAACTATAAAAAAAGTTCTAAAGAAGAGTGAACTAAATTATAAAATTAAAAATACCACCAAAAAAACCCGTCATAATAAACAAAGGCAGAAATGTTAGCGCCATCGTGTTCATGGTCGTGATTAAGATGTTCATTGATGGTCCTGCTGAATCTTTTAGAGGATCTCCTACAGTGTCACCAATAATGGAGGATTTATGTGCAAAACTTCCTTTCCCGCCGTGTAAACCAGATTCAATTCCCTTTTTGGCGTTATCGAAGGTAGCCCCTCCAACACTCATAAATAAGCCTAATATCAAGCACCCTATGAGGTTTCCAATCAATAATCCCGCAATAACTATTGGCCCAAACATTATTCCTAACAGGATAGTAAAAGAAATATTGAAAAGAACTGGCTTGACGATTTGGTGCAAGGCGTTTTTTGCAGATATGTTGATGCACTCGTCATAGTTTGGTACGACTCCAGGTTTTCCTTCTTTTAATCCAGGAATCGTTTCAAATTGGTACCTCACTTCCTTGACCATATTTTCAGCGCCTCTTCGAACTGACCTGAGGATCATTGATGAGAAAAAGAACGGAAGAATGACTCCAACAAAAATGCCCAATATGATTAAGGGATTGAAGAAATCCAAGTTCTCGAAAATATTAATCAGTTGCGGGGTGAGATTTCCTATTGAGGGTAAATCTTGTGCTAATATCTGTGTGGACAAGAGAAATGTGAGAAACATAACGATACTACTGAAGCCTCCACATATAAGAGCAAATCCTTTTGCTACTGCTTTAGTCGTGTTTCCTAGCGCATCCAGCTTGTCTAAGTTTTCGCGAAGCCCTTTAGGAGCTTCTTCGCTTCCCATTTCTGCTATTCCTGCAGCGTTATCCATAATGGGGCCGAATGTATCGAAGCTTAATACCGTACTAATAATCGTATCGCTCGATACAGAGGCCATATTTACGCCCCAAATCCCAAAAGCAATGGAGATGATTGTAGGTGTAATTATGTTTCCAAGTAAGTCAGTCGGAGGAGAACCCTTTGATTCGAAAAATAATTGACCAAAGATCGCTCCAAAAAGGAAAGTAAGTACTATAGAAACGCAAAATAACAATATCGGTATAAATGTAGAACTAAATCCAGTGGATATACCTTCAACGATGTTTAACGAAGGACTATCTTTTGAAGCTTCTGCAACCTTTTTTGTTGGTTTATAATCAATACTAGTGTAGTATGTCGTAAGTAAAATTGCGATAAAAGCAGATAATAATCCTATCAAACTAGCAAAAAAAAGATAAATTCCGTTTAACCCAAATAACATTAAATTGATTAAAAAAAGGACCATAACATTGAATATGACGGATGCTATAAATACTCGCCAAATACTCTTCGAAGGCATGTTTAAATCGATTTTTAAAAATAAAGTGGTAAAGAATAACGAGAATAACCCCAATGATATGAGCGTGAGATCCGAAATTATGAATTTAGGATCTCCTAAAAATAAGAATAAAGTAAGCCCTAAAAGCATCCCACCAATAGCATCCGAAGAAGCGCTTTCAAAAAGGTCAGCACCTCTTCCCGCACAATCTCCCACATTATCACCCACTAAATCAGCAATAATGGCGGGATTTCGAGGATCATCTTCGTTAATGTCGTGCTCATATTTTCCCACGAGATCGGCACCCATATCAGCAGATTTCGTATAGATACCACCACCAACTTGAGCTAATAGAGCAGCAATACTCGCCCCAAAATCATAACTTACCATAAGATATATATTTCCTTGAGTGAAAAATAGAATAAGCCAAGAGCCCAAAACAAACATACTGATATTAAGAATACCCGTTATCATTCCTCCATAATAAGCAAGCTTGAATCCCTCACGAGGATTGTCAAAAGAAGCTTCAACAACGAGGATGTTTGTTTTTGTAGCCGCCTTCATACCAATGTATCCTGCGAAAAGTGAACTGATGGATCCTATGAAAAAAATGACTATTGTAATGGAAAATCCCAGAACAGATGATTCCAAATATTCTAATCCCGTTAAACCAATAGGAATCACTAGTATGGCGGCTATAACGAGAAATGTCTTTGCTTGCTGCTTTAAATACACTGTAGCACCATGCTCAATATATAAACTTATTTGTTTCATCTTCACGGCCTTATTTTCAAGGGATCTTATCTTTCGAAAGATTAATCCCAAGCAAATAAATGAAGCAAATAAGCAAAGAGGAATGATAACAAAAAGACAAATGGAAAATATTCCGTCTTTTAAGATATTATAAAGAAAATCTTGAAATTCTATAATGATTGGTAATTGACTGAGCATGATCTCTAGAAATAATGATATTTAGCTAAACATTTTAAAATTAGAGATTATAATAGGTAATATTTGCGGATAAAAAAAATTTTTGATTTACAGCTTTCAAGCTAATAAGAATTATGGATTTTAAAAATTTATCAGGTAATTTTAGAAGGCGTGCCATCTTTATTTTCATATACGAAAAAATTTTTCTAATTAAAAGATGAACAAAGCCCATTCAAGAGAAGAAACACATGAAGCAAGTAAAAAACGATTATTGAGTATCGACTTTTTTAAGGGAATGACCATATTACTCATGGTTTTTGTGAATACAACGAGAACATTTTTAAACATACCTCCTTGGAGTAAACACGCAGTGGATGTTGGCTTGACTTATGTAGATGTAATTGCACCATTTTTTTTATTTATGATGGCGCTCAATTTTAAGATTTCATTTTTAAGAAGGGTAAGGCAAGAAGGAAAAAAAGTAACATATTTACATTTTATTCGAAGATATGTTATATTCATCGTGGTTGGCGTATTTTTAACATTAGGTGAGGACGATTCGGGGCAATTAATAATACATTGGGGCACACTTCAAGTACTTGGCATGTCAGGTCTAATAGCCTTATTCATAATAGAGTTAAATCCAAACTTGCGTTTAGTGATTGGAATCTTATTCCTTGGGATCCATCAAGCATTATTAGAAACGGATCTAAAACAACTCATCTACGATGGTGTCGAGGGAGGTATTCTTGCGGCATTTTCCTGGGGAGGGATGATGATATTATCCACTGTTATCGCTGAAGGGCTCATTGAATATAAAAGCGAAGGTTTGAAATCTACTATTATTTCCCACTTCTTAGCAACTGGCATTATTCTAACGATTTTAGGTGCTGAATTAAATTTACTAACTGATATAAATCCTAACTGGATAATCAGTAGGCAATACATGTCGGTATCATATTGTATAATAACAATTGGCATCTCAGCATTAACATTCTTTCTAATATTTCTAATTTTTGATTTTCACGATAAAGATATTAAATACCTTCGAAATGAAAATCTAATAAGCGTAATTGGGAAGAATGCATTCGCATTATTTATCATTCATATTGTCATCGTTGCGATTACTAACGAAGCAATTCCCCCAGAAATCGACTTAGTATTTGCATTAATAGTTGGTATTACTTGTGTTTTGATAATTTGGGCAATAGGCTTCCTTATGAATAAGTACGAATTTTTTCTAACAGTATGAAGGAATTTTTGGTTTTTAAAATAATAATGTCGTATGATCGTGAGGTGATCACAGAATTCTTACCAAAAGAAGGATTTTTTATACCTAAGATTCCTTTTGTACTATGAGGTGGTATGAGAATGATAAGAGAAGATGCAATCAACATCAGTTTACCAACATCATTAGAAGAAAAAGCAGACCTAAACTTCGAAAACATCAAAGAATCAGTGAAAGGCATATACGAGATATTCAAGATAAACTTCGACGACAACGACATTTACTTTAAAGCGGGATTGGACAACATCATTGGCATCTATCAAAACTTTCTCGAGCTCATGCTGAACGATTACGGGGCGCGTCAATTTATGAAAAAGCTAAGAAGCGCTGAAATAGAAATAGACATTCCACTTGATTTTTTACTAGAAGCTGATAACGCAGAAGAAGAAAACGAAGAACAAACAAGAAATTAATCAATTTAGGCTAATTCACGGGAAAAAAATTACGGGTTTTTCTCTTTTCACTCTACCTCACGGGGTTCCTTATTCTACCTATTTTAAAATTTTTCCCGTTTTCATATACCACAGAAAAAGATCAAGATTGGCAAGATTAAGATCCGCATTTTGAGCAATTTTTATTAGGATTTTTTCTATTTCTAAATACTTCATTTTTGTCATTGCCTTGGGTTTTTCAATCAATCCATACTCGACTAAAAGGTCGACGATGTGAAAATCCACAATAGCGTAGTTTAAAAATCCTATATTCCTTAGAAAATGACTTCCTTCTTTATATCCAAGGCCCAAAATATTATTTACAACCCATTTTCTTAATTCAAGTTCATTTCCTCCTTTTTTTGCCAGCTGATTAACTTGATCAATGTAAGATCGGTTTTTTACGATATAGCTTGCCCTGGTATTAGGAAATCGGTATCCAAAATCCTTTAGTTTTTTAGCGAGTTTCTCCTCTGAGTACGAAATGAAACCATCACCAATATTATCATGAACTTCAAGACATTTTTCTGCTGAACAATTAGCAGTCAATACACAAAAGCATAATTCCTTGAAAATAATTTCCTTTGAAAGATGCTTAATCTTTTTAAATTCTTCCATCTTTTTATTGATTAAACCTATAAGTTGCTTGTCTTTTTTTAACTGCTTAATTGAGGATAATATATCTTCCATTATTGCATTCAAATTAATAATGAAATAAAATAATGCCTACTTCCAATTATAAGTTAAAATATTTATTCGAAACAAGATTGATAGCTATCAAGCTTAGTTAAAAATACAAGTAATTACGGATGCAAAAAAACAAGGTTTTAGTATTAGGATCAATTGCGTTTGACTATCTAATGGATTTTAATGAAAATTTCATAAATGCTATATCTATTAACTTGGAGAAGGAAGAATATCAGAGCACGGTAACTGCAAATAGCAGGACCCAATTTTTTGGGGGAACTGCTGGAAATATTTCGTACAATTTAGGAGTACTTAATATCGCAAATGTTCACCTCTTTGGTTCTGTTGGTATGGATTTCCATAGTTTAGGATATGAGGACCACATTACCCAGTTTAATAATATAATTCTTGGAATTGATGTATACGATAATCTCTTCACTGCTGCTTGCTATATTGTAAATGATATTAAGGCAAATCAGATGATTATCTTTCACGGTGGAGCTCAAGACAATTGCAAGGATATTAATCTGAAAGAAAAGATTAAGGATCCAGAAAATTACCAATTGGCTATTAATTCGACTCAAAGCGTTGAGGCAATGGCAAATTTCGCCCAACAACTTAAGGATTTGAAAATTGATCAAATATTTGATCCAGGACAGATTACACCTCTCTTTCCAAAACAAGTCTTACTTAATATTATTTATAGTTCCAAGATTTTAATAGGGAATGCTTACGAGATGGAACAAATTAAAAAAAAGACTGAACTCTTGGATGAGGAATTACTAAAGCTTGTAGAGGCAATAATTACTACTAAGGGTGCAGAGGGATCTAAGCTTACATGCAAAGATGAGAAGGAAAATTTATATCATATTGATGTTCCCACTTGCAAGCCAGTTAGAGTAGAAGACACAACAGGAGCCGGCGATGGATATCGAGCAGGTTTATTAACGGGATTAAGTCTAAATATGACCTTATTAGATTCTTGTCGATTAGGATCCGTGATTGGTTCTTTTGTCGTAGAAACACAAGGCGCACAAACCCATAACTTTGGTTTAGAGGATGTAAGGAAGAGATTCCTTGTAAATTTCAATTATATTCCTCAAGAATTAGAGAATTTATAACATAATAACATGTTAATCATTAACATTGAATTACCCTGGATAATGCCTTTTTTCTCCTACCTTCTTAAAAGCATTAGCGTGATGTTTCTTATAACCCTTTCTTTTGTAATTAGTATTTTTTTGCTTTATAAAGATAGATATTCGTCAGTCTTGAATAAAAAAGAGTAATGATTTTGATAATTTCTGGGACAATCAAAATATCAAAATTAAATAATAGAATATTAAAAAATGTTCTTCCCAATTTAAGAT
>JBHLMB010000082.1:0-2582 GCA_048938565.1 Promethearchaeota archaeon
ATTTCTCAAAATCAAGAATTATCCTCTTCATTTTAAATCAAAATATGGACTATGATAGATATTAATACTTATAATTTCTTTAAGAATACAATAGATTAAATTCTTTATCTTTCAAAATTAAATTTTTAAGTTAAAAAAATCATTATAATATTAAAAACCCAAGTAAGAATAATGAACCGTACTTTAATTCAAGGAGATTAAGAAAATGGGGCTTAAAAAAAAATTATTTCCAAGAAAAGGCGAAGAGCAGGACAAAATGATCACGCAAGCAAAAGGTCACATCCAACAATTAAGCTTGATCAACAAGAATTATTCAAGGAAGGCAGAAATAAGTAGGAAAAACGCAAAAATTGCATTAAAACGCGGAGAAAAAGAAAGAGCCAAAAACTTTCTCATTCAATACAAGCAATACTCAATGAAAGTAGATAGGGCAAATAACATGCGAATTAAAATAGAAAGACAGCTTGATGCCATACAGGAGGGTAAGTTGATCCTAACCACGGGAAATTTAATGGGAGGCATCAGGGATGAATTGAAGGAAATTGCAACTAAGGCCTCCCCAGTAAAGATTGCTGAAATATCAGAAGACGCTGACGCATATGTTTCAGAAATAGAGGAATCTGCAGAAATTCTTGGCGGCGATTTAGAAGTCGACTTGGGAATCGATGTCACGGCGGAATTGAATCAATTAGAAACTGAAATGCTATTAGATCAAGGAGGGGCGATGCCTGCTATTCCTGAAGAAGATCTGCAATACATCCCTGAAGAAGAGACTCCTTTAGAAGATATAGGGACCGTTTCTAAAGAGAAGGTTCAGGAAGAGATTGAAAAGCTCAAAAAGGAACTTAATAGTTAAATAGCATAACTTTTTTTCCCTTATAGTATTATTGTAAATTGAAAAGAATATGATAAAGGCATTATTAATTTGTGATAGTGCGGGATACGCATTTTATTCCAAGAATATAGACAGTAAACTCAAATCGATGGATCCCATATTACTTGCAGGACTAATATCAGCAATTGGTGCGTTAGGAAAGCAATTATTTGAGGAGGAAATTGCGAAGATATCTTATGGGAACGGCCTTCTATCAAAAAACATTGTCGTGGTAACCCAAGAGATGTTTGGATTTGAGAAAGTCATTTATTTCGTTTTTGTCACTACGGGGGAAATTGACTATGAGCTCATTCGAAAGCTAAGGAGCGCAATTTATATTGGAGCAAAAAACGATTTAAAGAATACCAGTAACTTAAAAGACATAAAAGGACTTCAAAACAAGATCGATCGGATTGTCAATTCTTTTGCCCAACATTTATTTCATTAAGGAATATTATTTACATGAATGATTTCAATGTAGAAACCATATTTTTTAACTTTCTAATTGCGATTTTATAACCTAAAGCTTGGCCAAATATTTCTTTTAAAGGGCCAAATCCACAATCTGGTTTGATTATTAAATTTTCCTTACCAAATTGCTTTATTCCTCGGGAGATATATTCTTTGAGAAAGCTAATGTTTTCTGTATAATCTTCTAATCGATTGCCTGTGTTTTTAATTATTTTTGTCTTGAGCACGCCCATCCCGATGTATTTATCCGTTTCGTCAAAATCTTTTTTCGAATACACATTAAAATTACTTTCTTCGGTCCTGAATTCATGATCTAATATTTTAATATCAGTTCTAAGAAGTAATTCTTTCAGCAAGGGGCTAATTCTTCCACACACATGAATTGATGATAAGTTTTTTATTCCTGATACGGCTTTATTAAGAGTTTTAATAATAAAGTCTTCCTCGTGAAATATGAGTTTTTTACCGACAAATAAGCTTAACATTGGTTCATCCATCGAGATTATTTCGATACCCATCTTACTATAGGCATCCCCCGTTCTTTTCATAATCTCGGCTAGTTTATCAACCAATTCCGGCACAATAATGGCTCGGGGTTCCTTGTATAATAGTGGTTTAATTCCCGAAGCCAACTCCATACTGATAATAATTGCACTAGCTAGAGTGAATGGGCCTGTCAAGCAAGCTTTTGTTCCTTTCACCTTGTCCCTTAAGTCAGGACGTTCATTAAAGAATTTTGCGATAAATTGTCCATACTTCAGGGCGATTGGAACTCGTGGTATTGTAAAATCCTCGTTTAGATGGTAGTTGTTTCCAACTTTTTTCAACGAAGGTATTAATTCTGTCAAAGGATCGAGAAAAGATGTAATCATTGATTCTAGCTGGGGATAACAGGGATAGTCAATTCCTAAATTTATTATATCTTCAAAACCCTTGACCATGTTAGAATTTGTATTCTCAAGGGGTAAGCTTCCTACAACTGTAGAAAAAAAACCATCTTTGTTCATAATTTACAATATAATATGCTTAAATATAAACATGGACCAGAGATAATAGACTATTACAAAAAAAGTTTAGTTTAAAATTTGTTGGCAATGCTTACAGTATTTCTTGTTAACTTTAATCAATTCGCCACATTTTTTACAAGGCTTCCGAATATGCCCAGAAACAGGGGTATTAACGCTTAACTTTTCAAGTAAAGTTTTCATGGGTTCGATCATATTTTGATTAGTAGGTA
>JBHLMB010000082.1:2592-8392 GCA_048938565.1 Promethearchaeota archaeon
TCACAAAAATTTTTACTTCCAGCCTCAATAAAATTATAATTGATCTTGGTATCCTTAGTTTTTAGATCATTCAAGTCATAGAGGGGAAATTGATAACCTAAAAAAGGATTGTCCTGATCTTGATTAAAATTCCTCCTGAATATCATCGTTTTATAATAATCGAGCATGTAATCATGCCCTATGTGTAGATTTACGCTTTGTTCTAAAGGTACTATTTTCATATCGCTACTTTGCACGATTATTCTTTTATTCGTGATGTAAATATCTGAATTATCAAATACGATCTTACTTCCCGTTTTCTCTGCCTTGGAAATGAAAGTTCCATCGACTTCAAAAACACGTTTTTCTCCTTTTACGAAGCAAAATGTTTTTAGGATGTATTTTTCCATTTTATGAAAAAGAATCCTATTAAAATCTTCTTTTAAAGCACTTCTCAGCGGGGAATACAGATCCCTCATAAAAAAAAATGGATTTCTCTTATAACTATGGAGGATTAGGTTGGAAAAATGTTCTATTGGGAATTCTTGATTACTCTTTTTTCTCTCGATCCTATTTTTCAAGTCCAAATATGTAGAAATAATTTTATCTATTGATCTTTTATCCACATAATAGTTCAATTTTTCTTTCAATTTTTTTGGATTCATAGGATTATTCCTCGTTGTATTTTGGTTTAGTGTTGAGGAATTTATATATTTTATCTATATAAAAATTATTGACCCCTTTGTAGTTGTAATATTTTTTTTTTAAATCCCTCAAATTCCTACTTCTAGTAATGCAAAGACTAACTTTCATGTATACCTCAAGGTTAATAATGCTTTCCTTTCGCAATACTTGCATCTTTCTTTTCCAACTTTTATGAGTGCTCCACATTTTTCACAATGCGTTCTAATGATTCCGACTAATGGAGCATTCTTTTTTATTTTATTAAGGACCTTCTTTACTGTTTGAACTAAGTTATTGTCTTTGGGATTCTGTGATACTTGCATGGCATATAGGTTGGCCTATCGCTGCTTTTTGGTTCGCATTTATTATTCTTTCCAGTATCGCTGTAACTGTAACAAACACGGGCATGATCGCTTTTTACATCTTGAATGTTATAAATAGGAAAATCGTATCCATAGCAAGGCTTCTGTTTCATTTGACGATTACTCCGGTTAAAAATCATGTTCTTATAATAATCAAGAAGAAATGAATTTGAACCATATGAAATCAATTCTGTATCGAGGACTCCTATCTCCATGTCGTTTGATTGTATGATGATTCTCTTGTTGGTGAGGTATATATTTGAATTGTTAAAGATTATCCTGCTACCACTTTTATGTATTTTATTCATGAATTTACCTTCCAATTGAAACACGAGCTTTTCGTTTTTCTGGAAAGACGAATTTTTTATAACATGCATTTCAATGTTCTTTAAGGATTGTTTATCGAAACTCCTCACAAGAAAATATCTGAGGTCGGTGTATATCTCTCTCATAAAATATCGAGGATCCTTCTCGAAAGCATAAACAATGAGACCTGAATATAAACTCACGGGAAAATGTTCATACTCCTTGCTTTTTTCCATTTTCGACTTGAGTTTCTTGTAGTGAGTAATGATATTTCTTTTAGATTTTTTTGCTAGAAATAAATCAATGCTCTTCTTGCTTGAGTCCATAATTTTTTCTGTTAGAATCATACTATCTTCTTATTAATATCGAATTATTAGTTCATCCATTATGTTATTAATGAAAAAGCTATATTAGCTTTTAATTTCTTCGTGTATGTCTTCTTTTAACTTATCGAGTTTTTTGTCTATAAATGCTATGCGCTTTTGAATGTTATTATAAATCTTGAAATATTCATCTTCCGACATCAATCCTAGTTCTATTCTTGCTTCAAGTTTGCTTAGAGTTTTATTGAGGTTGTATCGCTCCTTTTTTAATTCTCTCATTTTTTTACCAACATCTTCATTTCGAGGATTGGGAACGAAATAGTCTGATAAATGATATTTATTATAAGTATCGTATGTAGGATCAATGAAAGGAGCGTTTTTTGGATCTATACCTCGATTCAATCCCGCTTTATGAAACCATTCGTTATTACTGGTATTCTTGGTGTTATAAAATCCTGGATAATACTCCGCTTGGGAAAGAGGAACTTGATCTCTTCCTATTCTCCTTATAAGAGTTCCTCTATTTCGATCTTCTATATCAATAATTCTCGAATTTGAATAAGAAGGTTCTCTTTGACTGTTGATGATAAACTGATTTTCTGCTATTGGAGTCTGGCTAAATTGTTGGTTCTGAGAGCAAGAACCGAATGAAGGATTCGAATTATTCATTATTTGCTGATTATTGGAAAAAAGTCCACCAGTCTGAATAGTATTAAACGAGCTATTGTCTGTAAGTGCGAGTGGCATGTTAGTTCCAAGAGCCTTGTTATAGTGGCATTTCAAGGCGTAAAAAGAGTTTATCGCCTCTTCGATGAAATTAACAATGTTATTGAGATCGAGCACCATCCGTTTTAATTTATTAGCAGCATTCTCGTTAAGTTTGATGGTTTCATCAAAAGCTTGAGCTAGCAAAATGCAATCAATTAGGCTTGTTGCAGCTTCTTTACGCACTACGAATTCATATTTTGCATAAATGAATTCTAGATAGATCTTCCTTCTTCTCACGAGTTTGGACTGTGTTGCTTTAATGTTCTGCAAGTCTTTAATCGGATTTTTAATCAATAAATTCTTCTTTTTCTTGTTGAATAAATGTGTTTGAACAAACATTATATCAAGATTTGTAATGAATAAATATCCCCTAGTGGTTCGAATTACAGGTGATGGGTTGAATCCGTTATCTAATTTTGCTGCAATTGCATATACTGGTTTTTCCTGATGCGATAGTTTTAAATCTTTTTCAAATTTTAGAAAATATTCTGTTACATAAGCACATACTTTTAGATTTTCTTCAATTTTTTTAAGTTCACACTCGATAGTCTTTACATTGTTATTAATGAATTCTTCAATTGAATTATGACTTCTTATAAGGTTTTTTAAGATACCTCCAATTATTCTCAAACTTGAATTTGGTTGTGAATGAATGTCAAAAAAATAATCCCTATTAATCGTGAAATGATGGAGGTGGATGTTTATCTTGTCTAGCACCAAGTTGACGGTTTCATTGAATAATTTGAACATCGTTACCATCTTACCTTCCATATCGGGATAATGATAACATGTAATCGGGTAGTCCCGGGCTTTTCTAATTTTTTCTCTAGCTTTTTCTAGATCGTTTTTTAGTTTGATAAAAGGTTCAGCAAATCCTTGAATTTTTTTAATTTGGTCCAAGAACTCGCGTTCTAAACTTTCTTTTTTCTCGAATACATTCACGATATTTGTGGATTTGCAGTTAGGACATGCCTTATATTGCTCCTCAACTATTTTAATCATGGTACTTCCACAATCCTTACATTTCAACCTGTCATTGTCGTCTTTCTCAATGTTTTTAGATCCACATGATTGACACAACCGAAATTCCTTAGTTCGTTCTAGCAAGCAATCAGAACAGCAAGACGACTCGCAATCTTCACAATAATGGGACAAGTTAGTGGATCTCTGACAAAACCGGCATAACTGTGATTTATTAAGTTCGGACATTACTCTCTAACTTTATTTGAATGATCGTTAAAATTTATCTATCAAGAAGAAATACATCGTTATAATTTCAAAAAAGAGTATATGACACATATATTATCCAAGTAATATTTAAAGAATAATTCCGATCATTATGATTTTGCTAATATTCATGCAAAAAAGAATAGGATACCTATCTCAATTTTCCTTTTTTACAATAGCATAAAAGTTTTCAAATTTACGGAAACATCAGGATCTCCTTCAATTTTGGCAAAGATATTAATATCCGATGCTGCCCTTGGAGTGTCATTTGTGCTATGAGGTGTCGGGCCAAAAAAGATCACAAAGGCGTCACCATCCATCCAATACCCTATGTCGCCCACTTTAACTTCAATCTGAGTGTTTTCAGCCTTTAAATGTAAAGGAATAGAGACAATCTCCCCATCTTTTTGAATGCAATTCCATTGGTAGGGCTTCATAAATTGTCTTGCAGGTATTAGGGTTCTTTTCGGTGAGAAGTCGTGCCTTAATTTGCCCTAATTCCTCATTTTCAATAATAATGGTGCTCATTCTAAGGTCCTGACTTTGATTTCTTATAAATATTAGTAACAAGAATTCATATATAAAATTAAGCGAATTCCAATTTTAGATGATTTTATCGCATCTATTGAATGAATAAGAATACTTTTCATTCCAATTAAAATTGAAATTAGAAAGTTTTTAAAAATTAGAAGCTTGGAACGATAAGAATTATTTAATAATCTTGATTTTCGTACCGAGTGCTTGTCCAGGAACGCCAGCTTTTTTGAATAATACTCGCACTGCCCCATTATTTCCGTGAGCACGGGTAATTACGCCCCGTAAATCTCGTCCTGACGAGGTAGTCCAAACAACAGTTCTTCCCGATAATTTATTCGCCTCTTTCCTCGTTTTAACATCAGGAAATACAACAACGCATTGTTTTTGATGGACAGTGTGGCGACCTCGCCTATAATTAGAAATTACTCCTTCTTTACCGATTACTTGTACTGACACGATGACAACCTTGATTTGATTTTTATATCGTTGCTTGAAAAAGATAATATTTTGTGAAATAAGAATTTTATTTTTTTACTTGGATTTGATCAATTTTTCAGTTGCTTCCCAAGTGCTTGAATTAATGGTCTTTACGATTTCTCGAAAATCTCCCTGGTTTTCGAAATTTTTTGTAGAAAGGGCTGCTTCAACGCTTTCAACCGACTTTTTTTCGATAATCGCTATAGTGTGCTCATAAATCCTTCGTGCAGCATTAGTGCTTTCTTTAAATGATTGTATTTTCGAATTATGCTCGTTCCAAAACCATCCAGAATCTATCGCTTTATATGGCCCAGGATCCAAGGAATATTTCCCATCATATGGGCAAGTATACGGCTTGAAATTACTCAAGCAGGGAAGCGTGCTTCCCGTGAACCAGTGAACGGACTCATCACCTTGTTTTAATTCGGATACTTGAGATCCAGTCGATTCAAAAGCACCGTGCATGCATATTCCCATATCGTGTTCTCTTAGGAATTCCATCATCAAGCCAGGCGTGATTATTTTTTTATTTTGCTCGAGCATTTGTTTCGATTTTCCCCCTCTAGAAAATGGAGATTCTCCGTTAAAGAAGGATTGCCCCGTGAATGTCAACGCAAAATCGAAATCATCGTCGTCTTTGCAATAACCACTTTCAATGGCGTATTGAATGATACCTTCCCGCCTAAAATCTCCCTTTCCCCTTATTGATACATTATTCGAGATCGATCTCACGGTCCTTACCCTTTCAGCAATCCACCACGCACCCGCGGTTTCTAACACATATGCTTCCACGGGATCGGCAATCAAGAAGGAGTTATGATATGTCCAACCAGGATCGTCATGAGAACACCCTCCACCTTGACCGTACTCTTCCAATAAAGCACATATAACTCGCATTGCATCCTTTGCCGATTTTCCTCGTTCAAGACCTAATCTCAACAGGTCCATTCCAAGTAATCCCGTTTCGTTTAATCTTTCGCAAGTATAAACCGCCTCGTTTCCAATTACGACCCCGTATTCGTTTGCTCCCATTTCAGCACCCCACATCCACCAGGGCTGACTCAAGAGAATTGCCGCCGTTTCTACTGCTTGAGGGATGGTAATGTAGGTACATCTTAATTGATTGTTATTTTCGTA
>JBHLMB010000083.1:0-2575 GCA_048938565.1 Promethearchaeota archaeon
TATCTAATTGCACAAAAGCTTCTTGTAGCGTTTTTCTAATATCCTTATTTTCAATATCAGCTATTATTGCATTTTTTATCGTGTTAATCCCTTTTTTATATTATTGATTATAGATATTAAATTTTCAAGGAAATTTAATTCTCTTGAAAAATTGATATGTTTTTTAACCTCTTTACTTTAACAGAATCAAAATTTCATTGTTTTATTCTATAAAACAAAACTTATTTATAACTTCTGTTAAGAGAGATTATTGAAATTATATTAAATTATCAAACTAGTGTGTCAAGCCAGTCAGAAATAACTTCAACAACCTCACAAATTTTTCCTTCAAATTCAATAGTCTGTTTTACAAATATCTTCAAGTGTAATTTTATTAAAATATTTAAAAATCTTTTTACGAATATTTACCTAAATTTTGCCGAGTTTCTCGAAATAATCGTCAGGATCCTCCACACCAGAGCTCAAGAGCTTATATTCTTTAAAAACACCCAATTCTTTACTTATTTTTAAAATATAATCTTGATCTAAGTGATCTTTAAACCTCACCCCAACAACCAAGAGCATCAGCATAATCTTGCCAACTACCATATAGTAATTTGCTCAGGATAAAGTCTTCCCTTGATTCAACCCAACATTCAATTTCAAACAAATTTTTCCTAACTCTTCTGTCCAATGCTATAGGTCCTAAATTTTTATATTTATTTTTAAAGTCTCTTATAATAAGGTGATTATCATATCTAATAGATGGTTCATTGGAAATAATATTGACTTCTTCCCCGATAACCTTAATTTGTCCTGCAATTTCTCGCACAGCTTCTTTTAATTGTCGATCAGAAGATCTATTAACGAAATTTAGAGGCAGAATATGGTTGTTGGTTACCAAAAATTAATCCTGACACTGAAGAAATATTAACAATATGGCATTATTCATTACTTTCTAACATTCGATTTAAAAAATAGTGAATACCATGGATAACACCAAACAGGTTAACACCAAGGGTCCAATTCCAGTTCTCTCGGGTTAAAAAGCGTATAGGACCATCATGTGTTTCTTATGTTCCTTTTTGAATATAAATCCTTAACTAATTGTTTTAGACCTTGAAATTTCTCGTCAGGGAATGAATATCCCATTTTTTCCGCAATTTCCTTGGCGATCCAATCAAATAATTCCATAATTTTTAGAAGTTCTTGCCAAACTTCTTCCTCGTCATAATTACTATGAATATTTTTTAGATCATTCAAGATTCGCTGGTCAACCCACTTCTCAAAAAATCTTTTTCGATAAATGTTCCTTAATAGATCTTCCTCCAAATCACCTCTTAAACCTTTAAAAGCAAATGTATACCACATTATAAATTCATAAAGGCCATATACCTCAAAACCAGCAAAGTCAATTTTTGCCATCCAGATTTCGCCTCGTCGAATTCTTTTAGCCACTATATAGAAGTGATGTAGGAGTTCAGTCATTCTCTGTAAAAACTCATTTTCTGAAGGTATACTAGGACCCATATAAACAAGCTTGGCGTCATATATATAGGCCGGCTTTGAATTCTCTCTTTTCGCAATAAGGGTAAAGATTTGGTCTAGAACGCCGTCCTTATCCAAGATTATACGCCACCCAAAACCAAAGAAATCCACCCAATCTACAAATTCAGGATGATGATCTAATAATCGAATAAATTCCTTCTTGTCATACAGTAGTATACAAAAATCAACCTCTAATCCGTTTTTATACAGTACCAGATGTTCTTTAGAAAATCCTGGTATTTGATAAATGTAAGATAACACGGGTTCCCCAAAATTAGTTAACCATTCCGAGTTTTCAGTAAGCGATTCTGGATTTGTTGTATAGATAACGATATCTAAGTCCGCCCATTCATCTGCGGGGGGATCAACTCCACGCCGAGAGCCGATAACTATTGCCCCACGGATATCCTCATTTTGATTAGCCCATAAAATGAATCGTTCTTCTAAGTCTTTATAAAGGCGATCTTTTTGGGTTTCTTCATTCATAAGCATCGTTTGATTCAATAAAATATAAAATATATAGATTTTTTTTTAATTATTTAAAGGAAATTTCGTGGAAATCAGATGTAAAATTAATTAATACCCATAACAAAGCAACTGAATATTATGTGAAATCCTTTTATTTTCATTATTATTTTAGAATTATATTATTCTTATAAGCATACAAGTATTTTTTTTTTCTATAGCTGTCATTTGAGATAGCTATTCTTTTTAAAATTAAAAACCAGTGAGTAATAATATAATAATAACAAAAGTATTTTTTTTGTCCTATATGCGTTCTTTGAATTTATTATTTTTACATAGATTAACCTTTTGTGATACCCTAATATATCCCTGCAAATTATCGAAGGATTTACTTTCATTCGTGAAAGGGCAGTTTCACGATGTTATTTTAATACTGCAAATTAGATATAGAAAAAATGATGAAAATGAAGAAAAGAAACCTTTATAATAAGAATGATAATTATTTCTATCATTAAATTCAGGTGATACCAAATTGACAACTTCATCTTTTAAAACAATTATAGATAATACAAGAGATATTTTT
>JBHLMB010000083.1:2589-2846 GCA_048938565.1 Promethearchaeota archaeon
AAAGACAGTAGATTTCTTCCACTGATAAATCATATCTCAAAATTAAAATGCCTGGATGGATGAAGAAATCCTATGGAGATTTATACGACCATCAAGAGACACTTATTAACGATGGAAGTGTTGTATGGGGTCATATAATTCAAGCTAATACATTATTATTCAAAAAAGGAAGGATTGATCATCCCGCAGCAATAATATATAGTCTAGATTCAGAAATAGATGCTAATCCCGGTATTCTCAAACATTCTGCAAATGCA
>JBHLMB010000083.1:2856-5673 GCA_048938565.1 Promethearchaeota archaeon
AAAGGGTTTAGATACTGATCCTGAGCTTCAGACTTTTTCTGACAAACTTGCTGATGAGCTAGTCTCAGATTGGAAAATTCCAATCCCGAAAAAAATAACTCAAAATATCCAATGTTTCTATATGACAACAACAATAATAATCAGGAAACACCTACCAAACAAAAAATTATCTAGATCGCTATTCCCTCTTCTCGTCTGTCCTGAAAAAACTGATGCCGGGATGATATTACCTTCACAATTTTGGGATGTTTCATTTAATGCTGAATGGAAATGAAAGAGTTGTTTGAATTAACTCGGTCCATTTAATTTTATTACTATCTTTTTCTTGATTGAATAAAAGTATACTTTTTATTCTCAATTTAATTGCTAAAAAATATTTATATTCTTAAAATCACATATTTCCAAATGAATACAAAAAGACTATCAGTATGATTTTCTTTGTTGGTCAAAGATATTGATATTTATTTTATGATATTGAACATTTTTTTATTATTGAAAACCCTTCATTACCTTCGTTTAACTATAAATGTTTAAATAAAACTAATTATATTAGAGGAGGCAATCTTGTATATGAATAAATTGTAGATAATATGGACAAATTACAGCTTTTTTTATCCAATAGAAAAAAATGGTTTGATGGATATATTAAAATGATTCGGAAATATACAAGTGATTTGGATGAATTTTTATCAACAACGCTGAAATGTATTGTCGATGCTGTCATAACTGTAGATATTTTTTGTAGAATTAATTATATGAATCCTGCAGCAGAGATTTTGACGGACTGGGAAAAGAATAATGCAATAGGAAAGCCCTTGGAAGAAATATTTAATATTATTGATGAGGAAACTCGAAAAAAGTTCGAGAATCTAATATCAAAAGTTCTCAAAGATGAAATTAAAAATTACACATCTAAAAACATAATTCTGTTGACTAAAAAAGGAAAGGAAATACCGATTAATTTTAACGCTACTCTAATAAAAAACGAAGTTGGAACCATTATGGGAGCCGTCTTGATTTTTAGAGATATTACTAACGAAAAGAAAGCTGAAGAAGCTCTTCGAAGAAGTAAAACTAGCCTTGCTGATGCTCAACGTATAGCGCGTATCGGAAATTGGGAATGGGAGATTCTAAAAAATGAATTATACTGGTCGGATGAAATTTATCGTATCTTTAACATACCTCCTCAAGAATTTGGTAAGACTTACAAGGCATTTTTAGGTTTAGTTCATCCTGATGATAGAGATCTTGTTAAAAATGCTGTAGAAAGTGCTCTATATGAGAAAAAGCCTTATAGAATCGATCACCGTATCGTTTTACCGGATGGTTTGGTTAGAATCGTCCACGAGGAGGCAGAAGTAACATACAACGAGAATAATAAACCGATTCGAATGGTTGGAACTGTTCAAGATATTACTGAATATAAGGAAATGGAACAAAAATTAAAACAATCTGAGAAAAAATATATCGAGGCCTATAAAAGAGCTGATTTTTATAAGGATTTGTTTGCACACGATATAAGTAATATATTACAGATAATTTTAACAGGAATAGAGCTTAGTGAGTCTTTCTTAGATCAACAAACCAAAGCTTCGATATTAAAAGATAATTTCCAACTAATCAAAGAGCAAATTTTTAGAGGAAAACATTTAGTCTCAAATGTGAGAAAATTTTCTCTATTAGAAAATGATGAGATTCCATTAAAGAATGTAGAGATATGTAATATTTTAAAAAAGTCCATAATTTCTGCAAAAGCATTCAGACCAAATCGAGAATATGATATAAAAGTTGAATCTATTAGTGAGGAAGTAATGGTTCGAGCTAATGATTTACTAGAAGATGTTTTTGAGAATATTTTAATCAATGCGATAAAACACAATCGAAATCCTCAAATTGAAATAAAAATCAGAATTTCAAAAGAAACGCGCAATAATATCAATTATGTTAAAATGGAGTTTATTGACAACGGATTGGGTGTAAATGACGATAGAAAATCAAACATATTTCTTCGCAAAATTTCTCATAATCATAAACATTACGGTATGGGATTGGGATTATCATTAGTGAAGATGATTATTGAAAATTACCACGCTAGTGTTTGGGTAGAAGATAAAATTAAAGGAGATTATTCTCAAGGAAGTAATTTTATTTTAATGATTCCCGAAGGTAAACAAATATTAACAGAATATCTTTTAGGTTAAAAATCTATCTTCTTTATCTTATTTATTTATTAAAAGTGTGAAAACAATTTGAATTGCTCCTGTTATGCCTCTAATTCTGAATATGTTTTTCCTAAAACTTAGTATCTATCGTCGAAAATGTCTTTTGAGTAGTAATAATCTTCGTCATAATCCTCATAATAATCTCTTTCATAATCATCGTAATCGTCATCATCGAATACTTCCCCCTCTTCGTAATCTTCTTCGTCTTCCATTAAAAAAAGCTTCTTTTTTTTCCTAGGTCCATGAAATGAATATACATCCAATTTTATCTCACCCATTAGATGAATATTAAATTATGACTTTAAGTACTCAATATTTTAAAAAAATATTTAAATTTTTCTGACTGAAAACACATGTTTTATTGGAAAGAATGATAGATAATGAAAGAAAAAGCGAGAAAGATAGATCTTACTTATCATTTTTAAGGAAATATTATAATAAAAATTACATTTAATTAGTCCTTATTAATTTCCTTGATTTATGAGAAATTATGGATTTGAACTTGAGGCTTCCTTTTTATTTTCGAGATTATTATTTTGTTGGTGTTAGTTTTATTGAATAATTTTACTTCGACATCACTTAATTAGTATCGTTT
>JBHLMB010000083.1:5683-6943 GCA_048938565.1 Promethearchaeota archaeon
GAAAGGGAACAACTTTTCCTTCGATGAGTTGATTATTTAAAAATATTGCAATAGAATCTCCTTCATAAATTCTTTCTATGTTTATATGATACTTCACATTTCGAAATATGCGAGGTAATAGAAGATAATATTATTCCGATTTTTATTGATAATGCAAAACATAAGATTGAAGTAAATAGGGGCTAATTTTTATATTGGAAGAAATATGTTGTTATAATCTAGTAATATAAGAATGTAATACGAAAATCGCTATAATTATAATTGAAACTATTAAACTGAAAGCGCTTGTTAGGATTATAACATCCAAGAATATGCATTCCGTAATAGTGCTGATTTCTAGTATTGAGAGGATAGCATAAGAAAAGGCAATGAGGAATAGAACAATAATACTCGCTCCTAATTCAAGAGAAATATCCCATTCCCTGTTATCCCTAAGATTTAGTAAAGCGTCAAATAAATAGACTGCTGGAAGCATTACGAGAAATAAACAAACGCCTGATATTAAGTTAAAAGCGTACATAAATTCAAAATTCATTGTCGTGTATATTATACTTCCAATTCCAATGGTATTCATCGTTATCCAAAAAATTACACTACCCAAATTAATAATCTTTTTTTTCATTCAAGGAATCCCTAAAACTCATTTCTTAGGTGAGTTGTGTATGGTTTAAAATATTTTCTTTATCTCATAAAGCACGGTAAAAGCAAATATTAATTCAAAATCACGGGATTAGCACTTTATTGTTATTATACAAAATCCTTGTAAAACCATTAAATTTTAATTGCTTGGTATTTTCTTCATCATATAGTTTAACACATTATACAAGCGCTGCTAGTATAGTTTTCGTCAATATCCTTGACGGGAGTAAACTGGTCAGTATACTGGTTTGCCAATCTTCCGAACTCTCTTTGGAAAAACAAATAATCAGTGACCCGGGTTCGATTCCCGGGCGGCGCATATTCTTTTTACCTTCATAATGCCTTCAAACACCCTTATTTCCACTGGAGAATTCTTTTTCTTTTTATATGTGATTGAATAGCAAAAAATAAAAAATGGAAAATTCCTTTTAAATGACCTCAGCGGTAGTGAGAACTTTTAATTTTGCTAGGGAAATTCTTCGACAAAAAAACCATATACATTCGATGATAGAAATCATTCACTTAAATATGATACTTTGGAATAAAACAAACATATATGTTCAGCGGGACAGTTCCGACAAACATATACAACATATATATACTGAATTTTTTACCGCAAGG
>JBHLMB010000083.1:6953-8370 GCA_048938565.1 Promethearchaeota archaeon
AATCTATTATTGTTCTGATTTATGCCATCATCAAGATATTCCGGAATGCTGTGGTCAACAAATGAATTACCTATAATATTATTTCATTTTAGTAATTTTCATTATTATAAAACAATTAAAATGCAATAGATTTGAAGTCTTGTGACGTGGTTCAGGGATTTTTTAAGAATTTACTTGCTTTGAGACTGTCATCTTAAAGTGATTATTTATATATAACTATTTTTTCTATATTTGGTAAAATATATTACTAATTATAAAAAAAATATTAAGAAGTGAATATATGACTGAAACAGCTGGATTGGGCAATATCATATTTTTTGCTTTAATTATTGGTACTGAAGTATTGACCGGAATTATCTTGACTATTCGTCGAATAAAATCCAAGACTAAAAATTTAGAATTCTTAGCTGGGTATTGTATTGGTGCCGCAGTTGTAACTGTGCTCTTTTCGATCGAATCGGCATCATTATTAAGAGATGTGGCATTTATAATTTCTATTTTTTTAGCCCAATACTTGCTTCTCGTCTTTGCGAATCGAATGTTTTTTGTAGGTAAAAAAAGCCCATTCTTGATATTTTTCTTGACATTATTAGGAGGGACCATAGCGTATTTAATATCAATTGCATTATATCCCGCACCAAGGTTATGGCAAATGTCTTTTATCAATAGCATTCCAATCGGTATTGTTATTTCAATTCCAGGATTTTGGTTTGGACCGTTGATAATAAAGCAATATAAGAAAATCAAAAACGAAGAAATAGAAACATGGATAAAAATGCGCTTTCTCATTGCGGGAATTGGTGCAATTTTGGAGGGGACCATAGGATGGTTGGGATTTTTAATTGCGACTTCCGATATACCAGGCGTAGATCCCACAGGAATTCTATACACGCTGACTCTGCTCCTCTATGCTGTCATATTGATCGTGTTTTCAATCGGATTTTTTATTGCTTGGGTTATGCCAAATTCAATGAAGAGATTTTTCAATAGAAACTATATAGCCCCTGAAGAAAGCGAACTTTCCGAAGAGGATATTATGATGCAAATGAAAGGAGGCGAATAATATTGTATCAGGACGCAATAATAAAACTTTTAGGCAAGAAATTGGCCACCAAGATAAATACTAAGGTCATGCCCTCAATAGGTTTTATTAGATTAGCCCTCAAGGACGATTATGGCGAAATAGAAACTTTATCCGTGGAAAAATTGATATACACCATAAAAAACGGTTTGAGAAAAAGATTAGAAGCGATTCACTTTGAAAATGTAAATGAAATCGTTGGATACTTGCTTAAAGAGTTAATAGATAACCAATCATTAATAACGGCTTCTAATATCTAGTATTTTTTTTTTAATATTCTCTAATTCTAAAGAAATAAATTATCTTTTTTATAGTTAGATAACCCGCTTAAAATAT
>JBHLMB010000084.1:0-7861 GCA_048938565.1 Promethearchaeota archaeon
AGGAATTGTTAAAACTCGCAAAATTATTGAAGCATTGGGCAGATCATAACGATTCTCATAAAGAATCTCTTTTTAAATGGAAAGAAATAGCAAAAGAAAATGGACTTGAAAATATTGTAGTTCATATAGAAAAAGCTATAGAGATGCTAGATGAAAGTTCTAAATATCTCCTTAAAGCCCAAGAAGAGCTGATTTAAAATCTTATTTTAAGAATGTTAATTAAAAAACACTGGTTATTTAATATATAACTCTTCCTTATAGGAACATATTAATGAGAGGCATTAATTGTTCTTTGAAATATTCTAACTTATCGTATATGAGATCTGGATTATTAGAAAGAATCCACAAGAATACTGGAATTTGGAGGTCCGAATATTCGAATAATTTCTCTCCTTTTATGGTAAATCCGTTTAGAGGAAAAGCAAGCGATATGGATTTCTCCCGAATGAGTCCTATAGAAGTATGAAAGTTTGAAAGGGTTTGCAACAACAATGCCGTGTTATTTATGAGCATTTCGTCAGTGCTATTTTTCGTAAAATTGCCGAATATGAGCCCATCCATCGATATTAAACTAGTAGCTTTTCCTTCGATTGTTCTCGTGAAGTCTTCTAAAATATTTTCGATAATTTCTGATGTTTCCGAAATTTTCTTTAGGGCAATGCTAAACATTTGCATTATGGATTCTTTTTGGAAAATCGTGGTGTCGCAGTAATCTACGGTAATTCCTTGGAATTCCTTTGCTACTAAATCAATCCTGTTAACTATATCGGTTTTATTTTTTTGCCATTGCAATGTTTTTCGGATGTCTTGATCGCTTTTATTTAAAACCGCTAAAACTGGAGGTTGTTCGTCTAGATTCTTTAATGCCGTCAGTACTTGCCGGAAATAATCAGTAGCCTCGTTAAATCGATCTGCATCCTGAGTATCAATCACATACAATACTAAGTCCACTTCTGTAAAAAATAATTCAGGTTTGTTGAAGTAATACTTATCACGATATTGGACTTGTCCTCCCAAATCCCAGGATATTATGGGAAAGCCGAAAAAATCGAGCTTCTCTCTTTGAACGCCCTTGGTTGGAAGGAGAGACTTAATTATGGAGAATCTGTCTTGAATTACTGCTAAAATGGAAGTTTTTCCTCCGTTATCGAGACCAATTAAGACGATCTTCTTTTGTTTTCTAATTTGCTCCCTAACTACCTTTTCAAGTACCCGTGAGATCTTAATCCATTTGATAAATACTTGATTTGATAAATCTTGTATTTCAGGAGGATTTTCCGGATCTAAACTAGCTAAATCTCCAATAGATTTAATATTTCTAGTTATGAGTTTTTCTGAATTAATTTTATCGACACCAATGAGAGATTCTGGCTTGAGGTTCAGAATTTCATCGAGTTCCTCTGGTACGAGCACACCTGTTTTAAAGAAATCCTTAATTTTAGCTAAATTCTTATCATCTTCCGGCATGTTAAAAGTCTCTTATTTCTAAATTATATTTATATTATAGCTGTTTTAGATAAAAAAGTTTTGATATTTATTATTTATGAGTTCATTATAGAAAAAGATATTTTTAAAAATATGTTTTTGAAAAATCATAAACACGCTCCTTTGAGAATCAATCTGATTAAGGTTACTTTTTTTAAATCTTTTTAAAAAATAAATTATATATGTATAAACGGATATATACAACTTAGGAAACATATTTCTCGAATTATTCACTAACTCATCGTAAAAAAGGACTGACACAGTGGCAGAAAAAATACCCGAAAATGTCGTTTTATGCGTGGATACATCTAGATCGATGGTAAGAACAGATTACCGTCCAAATAGACTGATCTCAAGCATAAATGCTTTGAAAAAGCTCGTAGAATTAAGACTTGAGAGCGATCCGAGGAGTAGTTTTGCAATTGTCAGTTTTTTAGATAAACCAACACTAAATTTAGAATTTACAAATATAGTTAATGTAATCCATTCTGTCCTCGATTCTTTGAGCATTGGGGGTAAATCTCCATTAGCAAAAGCCTTAGGATTATCAATAATGGTTGCTATCAGGGAATTGCGAAAAATTGAGACAAAGTATCCTAAAATTTTGTTAATTACTGATGGAAATTATCTTGCAACCGATGTTGATTTATTTAAAATGGTTAAACTTGCGAAAAGCTTGAATGTCAAGATTGATACATTTAGAATTGGAGAAACTAGTGATTATAAAACCATAAAAAAAATAAGTGAAATATCCGGTGGAAGAATATATTACATTAATTCGCCTGAATCGCTATTAGAAGCGGCACGTAGTTTTGCTTATGATAATGTTAAGGCTCCAGGTCAAGATGGAAAGACTATGGCCGTTAACCCCGCTATCCTAAGAAAGATAGCTGCAGATCCTTTGAGAGTTCAAGATCTAACAGAAGATCAAGAACAACGCATAAAACAGCTCAGAGGAGAAGCTGACTATAAAAAATGCTCTATATGCTTTTCCGAAACAGATCCAAGTAGCAAAGGGTCTTTCTTTCTTACCGGTAGGTATTGTCCAAATTGTCAGAGTCCTTTTCACATTCATTGTCTAGCAGGATGGGCTGCGTCTCAAAATGAAAGAAATGTTAAAATGTCTGGTACAGTCAGGTGTCCTCATTGTTTTTATTTACTAAGAATTCCATCGGAAGTCTCACAAATGAGAAAATTAAAGACGCTTAGTGCCTTATCTCAAAGAAAAAGCGAGCCCAAAGGGCCTTCAACTTACGAAGCTATTAGATTAAACCCCTCTGATTTAGAAGGCGATGCAATGTATAATTCCTGCCCTGTATGTAGTTATATCTTTGATTCTAATCGTGATATTATTAAATGTGGAAATCCAGATTGTGGTACTCTCTATCATAGAGATTGTTATAAAAAATTAATAAATAACCAATGCAAGTCCTGTGGAAGTAAATTACAATTAACTTGAATATTATCAGCCATTATGGTAAATACAGAGCAGAAAGATTCTTATTTTTATGGTAATATTGAACTAGGTCGTGGTAGTTTCGATCTACCTCCAATCCTCATTGGAACTATTTTTTATCAGGGCGAATCGATCCTTGATACGAAAGACAGTACAATTTTTAACAAAGAAAAAGCAAAAAAAAGAATTAATACTCAAAAAAATATCGCCCGTAAATATAAAATTCCTGATTTAGTTGAAATCTCGGGAACTACTCCAGAATCCATAATAAAATATTTAGAATTTTACTTGGATAACTTTGAACCTCCATTTATTCTAGGCGGTTCGATAGATGCGAGACTTGCTGGAGTGGAATACTTGAACGAACGAGGCGTGAATCCAAAAGAATATGTATACAATGCGGTGTCTAATCTTAAAAACAAGAAGGAGTTAGAGATCATAAAAAAATATGGGATTGATTCGGTTGTTATTTTGATATTGGGAGCTCAGAATATGACATCTACCCAAAGGTTTGCTTATGTTTCAAATAAACAACCCCCAAATGATAAAAATCTTATAGCAGGTCTACAGGAGATTGGTGTCCGTAGACTATGGATTGATGGTGGTGTTATTGATTTGGAGAGTTTGGTTCATATATTGGAAACTCAGAAAATCATAAGTACTTCTCTCAACTTACCTGTTGGGACGGCTCCAACTCTTTTTTTATTTATGTACTCTTCACCTAAAGCAAATATAGCTTTTCACACGAAATTTAGGAAAGCTAGCGTGATCTTTCCTGCGACCTTATTTTCCAATTTCATATTTTATGGCGCAATAGAAGACTCAAAAGAGTGTATTTCGTCAGCTTATCAAGCAGTTGAATTTAAAAACATGTTGAGATCTAAAAAAATTGACCTTTTTGGCGAGTACTAAATGTTAAATGCTTAACAAATTATATCATTCATAGAAAAAATAAATAATTTTTAACAATCTTCCGAAGCATTACCATCTATACGTGAAAAAAATGTTTGATAGCCAAGAAAAAGAAGTAAAAGAACTCGAAGCGGAGAAATTGATAGATCAAGCCGAAAATTTGGCGGATAAAGGTAATGGAGAAAAATCAATTCGCCTATTAGAAAAAGCGGCTCAAATTTATCTTGATATAGGTAGCTACATTAAATTGGATGAGATCTACATTCAAATTTCCAGAAAGATCTCTCAATTTAAAAATAACCTTCAGGCCATCCATAGATTGGAATCGATCTTGCGAAAAACCGAAGAACTAGAATTGGAAGAAATAAGCGCGAAACTAATGATTCAACTAGGAAATATTGCGTATAAGATGAACGATTACGAAAAAGCCGGTGAAAGTTGGATGAAAGCTTCGGAACTCCTTTACAAAAGCGATCCTCAGGAATTTGAAGGCCTTTCCTCAATGCTACTATTGAAGGCAGGTCAAGCTTTAGAACGATCACCTACTAAGAAGTCCACGGGTAAGAAGTTTATATTAAGAGCAATAATGAAAATAAATAAATTTGATGAACTATACGAAATGGAAGAGAAACGCGGAAACCAACTTATTGAAATGAAAGAATTCGAAGCTGCTTCGAAAAAATTTTACGATATTTCAAATAATTTCAAGGAAGCATTGAACAATCTAGGGACATTAGTAGATGCAGATGAATCAAGGGACACATATTTAAATGCAAAAGCGCGTTTTACTCATTTCATTGCAGAATACCTGACTGTTGCTGCTTTATGCCTGAGAGCATCTAAAAACCGTAGTTATAACGATAGGATAAAAGAACTTGGCAACGAGGCAATAATTCTGTTTCAGAAAGCGATTGAAATTCAAAAAGAATATCTCATCGAGAAAATGACTGATTTTGATAAGGAAATCCTATATAGGATTACTTTTGATGCAATGCTTCTGGCAATTACTCAGGAAATGCTTGGTGTTTTTAAATTGGATTCTCTAAAACTTCTTTTAAAAAATAGTAACAAGAATGAAGTATTATTTAATAAAATAAGAGAAACACCATATTACAAGATAACTGAGCGAATACAAAAAATTGGCATTATAGATACCTTAGAAGATTTGCTTAAAATTCATCTGGGTCATTTTGAATTTATAAAAAATACTTTGATCTCCTACTTCAAGAACAGTTGATAAATCTAAGAAGGGACCTGGCAATTCTGTTTTTAAGTTGTTAATAACGGTATGTAGATCAAACAAATATTTATATAGGACCAACAACTATTTGTAATATAAATATCAAACAATATACGCTCTCACTATGAAAATTCTTTATGTTAATCCTAGTCGTATCGCATCCGGGCTAGATGCGGTAATTAAAGCTCCCCCCTTGAGTTTAATTTCAATCGCAGCAATGGTGCCCAAACACGAGGCAACATTATTAGATTTTAAAGTAGAAAAGTTCGAAGAAAACACCTTTAGAAAAGAATTGAATAGGCACGATGTTGTTGCCATAACATCAATGACACCACAAGTGGACCACGCGTTAGAAGCAGCTCAAATTGCTAAGGAACAGGGCTGTACTACAATAATAGGCGGATATCACCCGACTCTTGACCCCGACTATGTTGCAAGAAATGAGAGTGTTGATTTTGCCGTAAGAGGGGAAGGAGAGCATACTTTCCACGAAATCATTGATTTTATTGATGGAAATAAAAAAGGTATAGTAAAAAAAGATATAGACGGAATATCATATACAAGTGGTAATAAAGTCGTACATAATAAACCTCGTGCGTTAGAACCAAATTTAGATAATTTTGCAATCCCTCGTCATGATCTTATAGAGAGAAAAAATTATATTTACCTTGGAACGCGCTTGGAACAAATGGAATCCTCACGAGGATGTCCTCATAACTGCACATTCTGTTGCATAAAAAAAATGTGGACAGACCCTAATAGTCATAGAATGGCATACCGAACAAAAAGCTTGAAAAGAGTAATGCAAGAAATTTATTCCGTTGATTGGAAGTTTAATTTCTTGTTTTTCTGCGAGGATAATTTCACGATCAATGTCAAGCGCACCAAACAGATATGCGATGCAATCATACAATCGGGAGTTAATAACAAGCTTTATTTTAGTTGTCAGTCAAGGATTGATACCTTGTATAAAAATCCTTGGTTAATTGACCAGCTTGCTAAAGCGGGATTTAGACATATATTTCTAGGAATTGAAACTGTTCATCAGCAAAGCTTGGATGCAATGAACAAGAAGAATATTACTCCTCGGATGACTCAGAAAGTAGTGGAAATGATAAAAGATAGAGGAATTTCCATATTTGGGGGCGTTATAATTGGATATCCTGGAGAAACCCGGGAAATGGTTCACCAAACGATACAATTCGTGCGCTCTCTTAAACTAACATGCGTTCAGTTTACTCCTATCACGGCGTTCCCTGGAACAAATTTTCACCAGGAGATGAAACAAAAAGGAATGATCACGAGCAAGAATTACAAGCATTACAACTTGTTCCAACCAATGATGAATACAGACCAATTGTCTAATATTGAAATTTATCGACTCGTGGCAGAAGCCTACGCTTCTTATTATCTTAGCGGTAGTTATGTTAAGGATGTAGCCACGAGATATTGCAATCCATTTGGAAAATGGCGTTGGATGGGATCTTCAGTACCTCGATTTGTTAAGAGTGTAATGTCCGAGGCATATGGAATGTTACACACTCAAGGAATATCAAGTTCCGCTGTTTCTGATGAATTAAAAGATTTAGAAATACGAGCCAAGAAAGCAAATACATTTAATTATAAAATCACTGAAACACCTCCCAAGGAATTGAAAAAATCTAATATAAAACAATCTCAAAGAACCAATGATAATCCTCTAAAAAACGCTATAACAAAAGAGAAAGAAGCATTATCAACATCCTAAAAATATTTTAATTTTATTTTATCTTAAAAATCGAATTTTGGAAACTTATTTAGGCGCGTTTTATTAATATAAATTAAGAAGTCATAAATTAGATGATTCGATGTCGGAAAAAGAATTTATTGTAAATGATTACATCTCTTTAAAACTAGAAGAAGGTTCTACAATCGTCTATGTTCAAGGAAAAAAATTTGATCAATGTAAATATCTATTGCTAAGCTTTAATCCCATGGATGGAGAAGAACTCGATAAAATCGAATCTATTGACGAGGCTTCTGAGAAATTAGATCGCTCATTAGAACAAAAAAAGGATTACATCTCGGCAGATACGGAATTTTGGGGACATTGCTCGAATTTGCAAGCATGGCACGAGAACGATTACGATACGCGCCTTTTACACAGAAATATTGCTTTTCCATTGCTAAGAAAGCTAACAATCGTAGGAGACACTAGAGCAAAAAAAGTATTTAAGGAAGAAATAGCAGAAAGATTTGCTAGCGGTCATGAGACCGTAATGATGTATTTAAAGGAAAGAAATTATTTAAACTACTTGAATCGTGAAGAAAGAAAGATATTATATCAACAAATGTTTGAATCTGGCTCTCCTCGAGTTTTAAAATTTCTCTTCGACAGTGGTGTATTATACGATTTACAACTAAAAGAACACGAAATAAAACCATTAATAAATGGAATTGATATCGAAAAAATTAGAAAATCAAGAGAAGAAATTGCTTTTCCCTTATTAGAAAAGTTAGTATCGCTTCAACATCCCTCTTCCCTTTATGTTTTTCAAGAAGAAATACGAAATAAATTCAAGAAAGGATCAGCAAGACAAGTAATGTTCCTCTTTAATAAGAGTTATATTTACAGGTTAACCGATACAGAGATCAGAAGATTAGTTAAAAATTTTGACATAAACAGAATACTCAAAGATGTACCCTCACTTGTTTTACCAATATTGGAAAAATTAATCATTCTTGGGAATCCAGATGCTCCATCTATATTAACTGATGTGCTTAACAAT
>JBHLMB010000084.1:7871-8286 GCA_048938565.1 Promethearchaeota archaeon
AAGTGGTTCCTTAGACGATTTAGAATATGTCATTAATAACGCTTATTTAAAACATCTAAAAAAGGAAGAATTTGAATCACTAATAGATCCGAAAAATTTAGATAGACTTGAAAAAATCAATGATTTTAGAACATATTTCATTTTGAAATCCCTTGGAAAAATGGGTATAGATAGTGCCTGTGAAATTCTTGTCGAGAAAGTGCTTAAAAAAATACAGGGAGGGTATCCTAATGTACACGATTACATTAACCAAAACTATTTCGACATAACAAATTATCAACGAAAGCTATGCAATCAGTTAGAAACGATCAGTAATACTATTAACACGAATAAGAATCTCATTTCTGATTCAGAAAAACTTGCGAAAAACCTTAATGTTTCCTTTAAGATTATACCAATTCCAAAAATTTTTGAT
>JBHLMB010000085.1:0-8246 GCA_048938565.1 Promethearchaeota archaeon
GATTAAAAGAGGTAAACATTGATGGATGTGATAATTTATCTTTAGAGTCTAAGGAATTAATATTATTTTCCCAAGAAGAAATCCAGACTTTACCAGAGGAGGAAAAATCTGTTATTGATGAAATCAAAGAAATTATTGGCCAGCCTCTTCCTTTAGCTGAGAATGATTATGATTTGGATGATGCCGGAATAATGATTTCAAATGGTCATATTCAAGCCTTAAGTCTTAGAGGTCTCAATATTGAATCGATCCCAGTATCCATAGCTAATTTGGAGCATTTGGAGCAATTAATTTTAGGAGATAATGAGATTAGTGAATTACCCAACATCTTTGACAAATTAACGAATTTAAAAACATTATCTATAGAAGGCAATCCCATTAAATCATTGCCCGACACAATTAGAAACCTTGAAAAACTTAAAGAATTTTTTTTAAGCAAAACTTTTTTAGAGGAATTACCCGAATCAATTGGTAATTTAAAATCTCTTGACTGTTTTTATTTAGAGAATACTTCCATCAAAAAACTTCCAAGTTCTATAGGGAAACTTACATCATTAAGTGAACTTAATTTAGCCTCAAACGAATCTCTTCAATCTTTATCGGATAATTTTGGAGAATTATCTTCTCTTAAAGAATTGGATTTAAGCTACTGTACTTCCCTTAAATCTCTACCCGATATCAGTAATCTTACTAAACTAAATAGTATAAGATTAGATGGATGCAGTGCCCTTGAAAGTCTAAATGAGAGCATAGGAAAATTGGAAAAACTAGAACAAATTGATTTAGGGGATTGCTCTTCCTTAAAAAGCCTTCCAGAAACAATAGGAAATCTGAAAAAATTAGCCGTCTTAGATTTATATCATTGCTCTTCCCTTGAATCTCTACCAGAAAGTATAGGGAATTTAGAGAAGCTTATAGAACTTAAATTATCCTTTTGTGAAAAAATGAAAACTTTGCCAAAGAGCATTAAGAATCTTCAATCATTAATAAGTTTGGATATATCAAATTGTGGATTTGAAGCTATACCCGTAGAGATAATGTACTTAAAGAGTCTTGATTCGCTTAACATTTCAGGGAATATTTTACCCGAAGAGGAGCAACACCTTGAATATGCCCCTTTAGCTCCAATCGTAGATTATTTAGAGGGAAAAATAAAGATTAAAATTTATATCTCTTGTGAGAAGGAAGATGTTTCTAACTATAATTTAAGTAAATTAAATCAATTCTTAGAGGATAAAGATATTATTGAAAAGGTGATTATTTCAACTGATTTAAGCGCTGATGATAGGAGAAAATTCGCTGAGAATTTTCCAATTTCGCATGTTATGCTGTTCTTGGCAACTAAAAAATCTGTATTTGATTCTAAGAATGCTAAGCATGAGATTGATTTAGCAAAGCAAGAAAGTCTTATAATTGTTCCTATAAAGGGAGGTGATGTGAATTGGGGCGATCTTTCAGAACTGAACTTAAGTAGAGAACTCGGATTTGAAATTGATTTAAAGGATTATGATAAATTTTGCAATGATGTGTTTAATTATATTGTTGATTTGAAGGGTAAATTCAATTTGGTCGATAAAGATGAAAGGAAAATAGGAAAACTCATGATTGAGAGTTCCAATTTGCTTCATAAATTTCTCCAATCTGCTTCATATAATAAAGCCTTTAAAAATGGATTTAAGGAGATTAGAAGTACTATGAAAAAGTTAGGAGATTGGGCCCAACCAAGATTAATTGCAGATGAAACCCCAGTTCTATTTCTTGTAACAACCTTAAAAATCTTAGCAAAATATATGAAATCAAGTATAGGAGAAGGAGGAGTCCAAGATGAGTGAGAAATATGTAAAAGTTGGAAATGATAAGATTGGTATGGATGAAAATTTTTCACTAAACTTATCAGAGAAAGGAATTAAAGATATAAGTCACATAAAAGTAATAGATAAAGAAATAGCGGAAGCGCTCAAAATTTTAAATCTTAGTAAGAATGAAGAGTTAAGAAAATTATCAAAATCCCTTTTAAACTTCAAGAACCTTGAAGAATTAAATTTAGAGGGATGTATAACATTAAAGGAGCTTCCAAACACCCTCTCAGAATTGGTTAATCTGCGAGTTTTAAACTTAAAAGGGTGCGTATCCATAAGATCCCTTCCCAAAACGATAGGCGCATTAATTAATTTAGAGGTTTTAAATTGTGAGGCAGAGCCACCTATACCTGAAGATGCTCCCCTTATGGTTTTAGGCCAACTTAAAGAAAAGATGAAAAAACTCGGATTAGCCGATGCAAAGGGTTTAGAAATGGTTACTGATGAGATAGGGGAATTAAAAAACTTAAGAGAACTAAATCTAAAGAAGTGCTCAAAATTAAAAGCATTACCCAAATCTATGGGTAATCTATCAAATCTGAAAAAATTAAATTTGAGTAATTGTACTGATCTAACAAAATTTCCAGATGAGATGAGTAATTTAATATCTTTAAAAGAAATAGATTTTAGTGGAAAGGCGCTAGAATCAATCCCAAAATTTATGTTGAGCTTAAAAAACCTTGAAGTAATTGATTTTAGTTATTGCTTTTTAATTCCTTATGATTTAAAATTTGACCTTGACTTTGATGCATCTCAACATTCAAAACCCTTCCCAGAAGAGATCTCCCAGATAACTAGTTTAAAGAAACTGGATTTTAAAGGCTGTGATAAAATAAAAAATCTACCTGACTCTATGGATAAACTCATAAATCTCTCTGAATTAAATATGGAATACTGTGAGGGACTTGAATCTCTACCGGAAAGATTAGGCGATTTAGCTTCACTTCAAAAGTTAAACTTTGCAAAATGTAAAAACTTAAAGAACTTACCAGAAACTATTGGCGATCTCAAGAATTTAGAGGAATTAGATTGTAGTGAATGTGGCTCCCTTCAAGAATTACCCAAAAATATTGGAAATTTAGAGAATCTTAGAATCTTGAATTTAACTTCAGTAAAAAATGTAAGTAAATTGCCAAAAAGTATAAAAAATCTTAAAAATCTGGAGGTCCTTCATCTTTCAGGATGCTCATTTACGGAAATTCCATCATTCATTTCCAATTTACCTAATTTGAAAGAATTTTTAATAAAAAATAATCCTTTAAAGGGACAAGATGCCGAGTTAGCTGAAGATGTATCAATTTCAAAAATACAAGATTATATTAGGAAAAAAAGTGGATATAATGTTTTTATTAGTCACGCAGTGGTAGATTTTGATAATTTTCGCGTGGAGGAGGTTTCAAAAAAATTAGAACAGCAAGAAGATATTTATCAAGCCTATTTTTGTGAACAGGATTTACGAGGAAATATTGATGAATTTATGAACCAAATGGTGCCCCAGTCTGAAATAGTTGTCTTTCTCGCTACACGAAATTCTATTTATAATTCCAAAGATTGTGCCCATGAATTGGAACTAGCCCAAAATTTTGCTATTCCGGTAATCCCCATAAAAGGTTACGATGTGACGTGGGAGGATATTACCAGAATTAACCTTAATAAAGAATATGGATTGGAATATGATCAAGAGAACTTTTCTAAATTTGTAGAGGATTTATATTCTCAAATATCTTTTGTAAAGGAGCAGATCGGGGAGGGTGATGAGAAAGGTGAATCCCTTAAGAAAATCAAAGAATCTTTTGAGAAAAACTTTGAAGAATGTATAAATTCTAAATATTATAAATGGATGCTCCAAAAGAATTGTTCCATTATCGAAAATGCTATCGAACAATATAATGAGGAGAAAATTGATTTGGGAACCTTTATTATTAATTATACCAAGAATCTATTAAATAATTTGAAAGATTTTTCGAGTGGATTGCAAGGTAACTATGGAATGTATAAAGATCTAAAAGGAGAATTCAATTTAAAGTAAATATTCTAAACTTCCTTTTTTTTATAACATTATCTAAGGAAAAAGGTTATAGTTTCTTTTTAAATCAATCTCCAATAGTATGTCTTTCTAATCTTGGAGCATTAGAGATAGAAGGATTATATCCTGCGGGTATATCTACATGTGAAATAAATGAATATGGAGATGTATATCCTTGTCCTTATTTAGATGTTGAAGAATTCCATATGGGTAATATTAAAAGATCTATTTAGAGGATATCTGGCAGGACCAAAAATGGGATATATTAAGAAAAAGAAAACATGATAAAAGATGTAATATCAAACATTGTAATGGATTATGTCCTGCAGCGAGTTATTTTGCATATAAATCTGTAAATAAATGTGATTATCGATGCAGAATTGCACAAAAAGTCTATAAATATTAATGCCTCTTTTAATAATTTACTTTTTTAAAACTGAATAAAAAGAATATATAATTTTTAAAAATTAATTTTGATTAATCTTACAGACTTTAACTAATATATAGCTTATATTGAGATTTATTTATTCCTTGTTTTGGTTAATCTTTCCAATTGTTCTCTATTTATCATTTATGAATTAATTTTTCCCCTTTATGGAAAAATACAACATTCGCTTGGCTTGCGGGTCGCCCACCTCGCACAGGCGCTTTAATAAGGGAAATGCGAGGTTCGAATGGATGAGGCGGGCATCGTAGCCATGCTCTACCCACGCTTGCAAGTTGGAACAATGGACGAGAAACTCCGTCTCTGGAGGGATCACCCGATTTCGAGCTCGTTCTTCCTCCTCTAAGAGTTCTCCCTGCCCCATCTCCGTAAAATCCATGTATCCCGCGTCCTCGAGCTCGTCCACGGAAGTAATGCTTGGGGCTCCGTTGCTCGAGCGATCTCCAATGGGGCGCTTTATCTTTTCCTTTTCGTGTTGATCTCCTAGCGAACGATAATGTTCGAGCTTTGTACCGCTTAGCTCCAAGAGACCGGCGTCTAACAATTCGTTCCGATGGCCATGCCCTTGCATTGGACGAATTCCTTTCCATCCACTAGGATGACGGTTTCATTGCCGTATAGCTCGAGCGTGATGTGCTCATTTACCATTTACCCGAAATTTGCGTGGAGATTGCTTATCCCCGGTCATGACTCGTCAAATTACATAAACCGCCGGCGCTTTTAAATGTTACCTCCTCGACCGAGCCGAGATCTCGATCGGGGTAGTTTTGTTTCCAGATCGCGAGATCCATTGCGTCGAGAAGATTGTCCGAACTGAAGTGTTGGCATATCTAACAAAAAGGGGTAGTACTAAAATCAGAGGAGCACGACGAAAAATATTAAAAAGAGGAGATGTTTTATCTAATAACAGGGTTTCTCCAAAAAACGCGGCGTTTTTTGCTTAAGGGTTGAGGTATTCCACCGAATTAATTCGGTCTTAGGTATTTTCCACCAGAGAGGAAGTCTCTCGAGATTAAGAATATATTTGGTCATCGCGCAATATCCGATTTTAGTGTTGAGTAACGAATTAACGCAATCCCTTAAAAATATTTCGATCTTGTCCTTGGAAAAAAAGGAAATTCTCAAATTGACTGTTAGCAAAACCTCTCGTAGACCTCGAAAATCAAATCCCTGAATCGAGAAGATGGATAAAATGTTAACCCTTTAATAATTACCCTAGCGAAAGAAGCGATCTAGAAAAAAAAGACGAATCGTATTCTTTCTCAGAGAAAAGAAAAATGATAACACGAGTTTCGAGTGTTTCGCCTTAAAAATTAACATTTAATCAGATATCTTCAAGACATTTCACTGATTAGACCGTGTAATTCTTAAATTTTTATTTTTTTCGTATTGTTGAATGAAAAAGGTAAAATCCTCAATTTCTTTCATTATATTTGGATTTTCCAAGTAAAGTTCAAGTATCTTTACTAATGCTTTTTTCAAGATGTCATCCATTTCTTGGATGAATTCTTTTTCATTAGCGTATTGTAATTTCGTGATGGCTTTTTTCACTTTCTTTTTCCAATCCCCTCCATGTGCGATTGCACTGCGGATATTGTATATCTCATGTAATATGTCGTAATATCTTATTAATTCTTCTTCACTTTCAGCCAAGAATAAAGCTCCATTTTGCCGAAAACGAAATGCTGCTTCATTATTCATCCCTTTAGTAAAGATTATCTCCAAGATAATTGATTTACTTAGTATTGAATCTACTAAAGAGGAATGAGGTTCTAAAGATAAAAGTCGAGAAACAATCACGCTAAAGTCATTAAGATCTATCATTTTAGTCTTTTCTATGAGATCACAATTGCGCTTGATATTGTTCAATGTTTTAGGATCCTGAACTGGTTTGAGAAATTCCATCATTTTTTTCAAGCTTTCAAGCTGATCTCCTCCTAAATACCATGGTCTAAACACCACGAAATCCCTTGGTTTAAAATAAAATGTTTCTATAATAAATCCCAATTTTATTTTTTTTATCTCGTCCAACAATAATTTGTTGTTTTTTTCGTTAAGATTCAATTTAAGGTCGAATAATAGAAGAGAGCGAAGTGGTATTGGTTTTTCTTCCATTTCATCTTCAATGTAGTAATATGTCATTGCAGGTAAAAGTCTTGTCCATTGATTTAAATAAAATTCTTCTTGAATACCGTAAACTGGACCGGGAAATCCAATCTGTATTTTAAAATTGCCATTTTTACTAAAGTCCATAAATTCAGAATGCATTTCTTTTACGATATCTTCAACTAGTCTTTGAGTTGATATATGACGCCTCAATACTTCGTGATATAAATCGTATAACAAAGATATTTTCGTGTTGTTATCAATTATCAATAAATCGTAATCAATATCTTTTATGATAATATTTTCAGGAAATCGAAAGAGTTTTTTAAGAAGTATGGTTCGTTTATTTAACGAATCTGGCAAATTTTCTTCTCTGCTTAACTCATTATGCGAAATAGATAAATTGAATAAGATAGCATTGAAGAAATCTCGAAAGAAATTGCTTTCGAAACAGAACTTCCACATAAGCATTAATCTAATCGACAATCCATTAAACTCGTTTTGAGCATCTAAATATTCAATGAATTTTTGGATGTCTTCTTTTACGAGTTGAATGAACTTAGAAAGGTCATCGTCATTTGTCATAATTGTTATTGTAATAAGATACAATTTATCTTTTACTTAATCAAAAATGATGGAACAAACGATATCGCGAAATTCAATTATTTACCACATTGTTTTATATACGATCTTCCAAATATATTATTAAAGAAAGGTTAAGAGCGCAAAATGGCAGAACTCGTGTTAAGCTGGGTGAGCATTGGAATTGCGTTGACATCAATTTTGTTCGTGTTATGGGATCACGTCTTCGACGATATAGTCTTATCAAGAAGGGTTCAGGAACATTACGAGGAAATCGAGAAATTAATTTATTCTTATTATTTTAAAGTCGGATTCAAGCAAGTTTTTGACGAAATGAGATCAGCAATAGGAGCAACAGCCATAACCACGCGCGAAGATGCAAGACAGGTAAAAGAAAACTACTCGAAACATAACATTTCGAATTGGTACGCTAAAGACAGCGTCCTGTCAGGATCTGGCGAATTATCAAAATACTTGGGGTTAGTCTCGTTTGGGAAAAAAGCATTTTATTACTTTTCCCATTCAAAGAGATTATTAGAAGAGTTCGGAAGCTTAGAAGAAATATACGATGATCTCTTTAAAAATATACATGTTGATAACAAGCCCTTGTTCAGTTTTGGGGATTTAAGAAAGGAAGGAAAGCTAAGCGAGGCAGTAAGGCATATAAACGAATTTCTCAAAGACCTGAGAGATTATTGGAACCAAACATTCAAGCGAAGAAAGCCTTTTCGAAAGAAACTAAAACCAAAATTAGATTTTACTGACATTGAAAAGACATTTGCGATTAGTAAAAAATCTGATTCATAATGAAATTTAATTCTAGTTGAATATTGGAACGCGATAATTCTTAACTAATTCTTTTTCTGTAAAACACACAGCGTTAATGTTACCTCCAATAAATTTCTTAATCCCTTCTAATTCCATTATGGCCTGGTATAACCGAATAGTTGCAATTAACGATTCGCATTCATTTTTTAATAGATCTTCTCTTTTCAGATCGGTAACGGTTGCCTTTGTATTCTCATTACCTAATTTTTTAAACTTTTTTCGTATTTTACCGATAAACCTCTTATAATCTTCTCTAACATCGGAGAATGGCTCGTAAGCACCATTTATAAGGTAAAACGAAAGGGCTTCTCGACTCAATGGATACCTATCTGGTTGCGCCATAAAGCGAGTAATTTCTCCATTTTCTTTTTTATTTGTCACATGAAAAATTGAAGGTCGG
>JBHLMB010000086.1:0-838 GCA_048938565.1 Promethearchaeota archaeon
AAAAAGGCACTTATCTAGTGAGTTGTAGGCCTAAAGAAAATAACGATTAAAACAGGGGATTGAAAATGGGTGGCTTAAAAGTCTGGTCAAATGACGACAATATGGGAGGAAACAGGAGCAACAAAAGCGTGATAATATTCACCATTATATGCACCATTATCGTATTTGCATGTATTGCTCTATTCAAATTCGAAGTCATCACCGGAGATTTATACAGATGGATCTTTTTTGGGGCTTGCGTTTTAATATCTATCTTTGTTAGCATCATTCTTGCTATTTCGGCGTGTCTAAACACGATTAATACAACAGATAAATTTGAATATATTTCTTATGTCGTGTTGGGGATCGTTGCGTTGTATTTCATTTACGATGCGATGTTTGAAGTATTTCTCATGTCTTATTTGATCGTAATAGAAGATTACCGTGTATTTGACTACATGATTGCTTTAGTATCAATAATCCTTGCTTGCATTATTTGCATATTCAGAGGTTTGAAAGGAAAATAAATCCATACTATTCTTTTATTTTTTAAGAGGATTGATTGATTAGATGCCAAGAAAAAGGAAAAATCTGAGGATTTGGACTAACAATGAAAAAGACGGGAAAATTATATCTAATTCAGGTAGCTCCCGGAAAGAATTTGAAATAAACCTGCAAGATTCAAACATCCTTATGGAAAAAAGCACATCTTTGAAATCAAATGATCTTTTGAAGTGATGGGTCTGTCACCCCTGTTTTTTCCTGAAGCCTATTGACAAAGGTTTCCACTGCACCCAATTTTCAACAAAGGCGGGTTTTGGGGGCTCGCCGGGCGGGATCCATAGGATACCCGCCAATC
>JBHLMB010000086.1:848-8195 GCA_048938565.1 Promethearchaeota archaeon
CTTTTGTTTGGAAACACGATGATAGAAGGAAACGATCTCGGCATTTTCTTTTATATTGGGGGTTGGATTTTAGTTGGAATCTTTTTTACATTCACGGCAAATCAAGATATTAAAGATCTTCTTGAATTTTACTTACCTTACGAGTTAATGGCCATTTTATTTTTAACACTGCAATTTGCATATCTTCATAAAAAATTTGATTTTAATGCGCTTGAAACAGAAAATGTTTTAAATACACCTCAGACATACGAATTCCTGCAATTTAAATCATTAAAAAAAAAAAAAGTCATAAAGGCCATTATTTACATAGCATTATTTTTTGGAGCAATGACCTTGATTAATTTTTTGTTTAATGGTGTGATTACACCTTATTTTGGTGAAATAGATTTCATAAATAATTATTCTATCGGAAGTTATTTAGTACTTCAAGTTACTCGGATGGTAATTATTGAAGAACTAGTATTTCGAGGATTAATTATAGCAGCCACAGTTATTGGATTTACAAAGCTGTTAAACTTGACCAAGATGAGTAAGGAAAACTCAAATAAAATCGCAATCATTATGGCGGTTTTATTTTCAAGTATCCTCTTTGGATTTCTTCATAAGTTCCATTATAACGACTCGACAATTCCATTAATTACTTTATCCATTCTTGGTATTTTATGCGCTATTTTAACCATTAAATTCGGTATATGGGCGGCAATTATTTTACACATGATCAACAATGTGATGGCTGCCTTTACTTTAGACCAAACAATGTTTTCTGGAAACATGTCCTTACTAACAGGTGTTTTAAACTGGACATTCGTTGTTGTAATGATTCTATTCTTCTTGGGCTTATTTATTATTTATTTTATTATGCGGAAATTAGATTGTGATTTATTGGTTTTCAATTACGCGTCCTTGAGTTTTATAGCCTTTTTCATAATTGGTTTTTATACAAACAATTTAATTAAGTCTGAATACATTAATAATCTCATCTACTTTGAACATTTTCATCTAATATTATTTCTTCCAGCATTTTATATTTATTTTAGAAATAAATTTTCACAAAAAAAATTATATTCCCTTATTGTAGGGTGTTCTTTAGGTTTTTTCGTATCTGATTATTTCGATATCATACAACAATCGTTGTTACAATTAGTTTATACAACGATATATGTTTTAATAGCCGCTTTTATATATACGAGCATCAATCTTTATCTCAGTTCACAATCAAAAAAAATTAGAACAGCGATGGAGTTATAAATAATGTCAAAAGACGATATGATCATTATTGATAAACAAGATTCTATAGAATCTTCCAATGAGACGAAAAAAATATCGGATATTATTGCACTTAGAAAATTTAAAAATTTTTTTAAATCCATACCAAAAAGAAATATTGAAGAATCTCAAGATTATCAGACCTCCGAGAGCGTAATAACCATTGAATCTCCCCCGCCCCTTACTAAAAAAGAAATTTTAATCAGCTTGAGTATCTATGCGAGTATCTTTTCAGTATTTACATTGTTTTTATTTGGCATAATTTTTATGGCTGAATTGTCGACAGTTGGAATATTGACTTTAAGCTGCTTGGATATTTTCTTGTTAGTATTCGGCTCCAAGATGGTATATAATAGGGATTTGATTTTTACAGGAAAAATAGACTGGAAAATGTTCTTGTCTTATTTAATCCCCTTTATAATATTATTAGTAGGATTCGCTTTCATTTTCTTGTTTGGTCCTACGATAGGATTTGTTGAAAATATAAACTACGCAACTCAGGATCCAGTATCAGTAGCACTTCCCATAGTCCTAATGTTATATTTTGGAATTAATGTCATAAAAACATATTTAGTTAGTTTTGATATTTCCTTAACTACTAATTCGCAGGAAATAGACCTAAGAGATTATGCTGACGAAAAAAAGCGAATGAACCATAAAGTAAGTAAGCACATTTCATATTCCCTTCTAATAGCATTCATATCGTTATTTGCATTTTTTTATTTTGAATTAGATATTACGAGCATAATTTTAGGCCTTGTAATGGCATTAATTACCATTAATGTTATATATTATTATTTCTCAGATTTTTTAATAGATTTAAGGGCAAAAAAGAAAGGAATAAAGCGCCGAGACAGTAATAAAAAAGATCAAAACGACAAAATATCTTCAAATATAATAAACGATCAATCCATGCAAAAAATTCCGATCAAACAAAAAGTAATTATGAATTTTAAAAAAGTATTTGCCTTCTTGTCTCTAAAACATTATTTCATTATCTTATTAATTGCATGTTTCGTGATAATTTCTTATATCTTCAACTTTTTTCACTTAAAAGAAAATTTTACTAAAATAATTGATATTTTCTCAAACAATTCCTTATTAATTGGTTTAAGTCTTACCGTGATAGTTATTTTTTTCTTTCTCCCCTTGATGTCCTGGATATCCAATTCTTTCACTAAGCACTTACAAAAAATCCTTGAAAAATCGATTTCTAAATATTTTCGAATGATTTTCGTTTCACTCATTTTCTTCTTTGTTTTGAAAGTACTAATATTTAATTTTCAGGATAATAACTTGGAATGGGTCGCTTCATTAATAGTGAGCCCCTTGCTTTCAGTAGTCTCTGGAAAACTAAGGATGGTGAGGAAACTTACAGGATAATTTATTTTTTTTCTTTATTCGTGAAATATATTTAAAGGTCAAAATATAAAGATTAATAAATCATTAAATCCAATTTTTAAAATATTAACTAATTATTGACAAGAATGTAAAAGCGCGATGAAGAAAATGAAAAATAAAACCATAACAAGTAAACTAACTTTCTTGAGTTTTATAATAATAACGTGTTTTTTGATTCCTACGACATTTTTATATGAAAATATATCCTTAAATAAAAACAAATTAGAAGAAATTAAAAACGATACGATACCTCAAGCTTCGGGAAGATATGTATGGCCCGAAAACGGAAAAAAATTTTTAGAAGGTATTTCAATTAAGATGATAAACGATTCTTTTGGAAATATTTTTATCGTGTCGAGAAGAGGAATTAATATATGGGCGCAGAAATTAAACGCAGAAGGAACGCCTCAATGGGATTCTATTGGGATAGCAGTCTCATTAATAGACGATCCAGATTGGAACGACCATGACGATGATCCCGAATTAATTAGCGACGGTGAAGGAGGAATCATCGTGACATGGTATCATTATGTACCCTATTATTCGTACGCGGATTCCTATATTTGTGCCCAAAGAATAGATTTCGGCGGGAATAGACTATGGGGCGACGAAGGAAAAGCCTTAACACCAACAACGGGAAAGTTAGTCTCGAAACCTAAAATCGTTCCTGATGGTGCAGGGGGTGCGATTATTACTTGGCGTGCTATTGAAGGTAGTTATTATCAGGGTACCCTAGTTAATAAGCTTTATGCTACTCGAATAAATGCTAATGGTGGATTTGTATGGAAGATTTTAGATATACCTATCACGATACAAATAACCACGACAGATGTAATGAATTATATTGACGGGTTTAGAATGATCAGTGATGGTTCAGGAGGTGCCATTATTGCTTGGAATATGGAAGTTGGTTCAGAATACGATGTATATGCAAAACGAATAAATGTTAATGGTGCTACCGTGTGGGGGGGTACAAACGGGTTAGCCGTTTGTAATCAAGTTGGGGAACAATGTCAAGCTTCAATAACCAATGATGGTGCGGGTGGAGCGATAATTGCTTGGAGGGACTCCCGAAGCGGTAGTGACTACGATATTTACGCTCAGAGATTGATGTCTTCTGGAACAGTCGCGACTGGTTGGCTTCCTAATGGTTCTCCTGTTTGTATCGCATCTTTAGATCAGGATTACCCTGAATTATGTTCTGATGGTGCTGGAGGTGCCATTATCTGTTGGACTGACAGGAGAAATGGAGGTTATGATATTTATTCCCAACACATGAGTTCAACAGGAACTCGTTTATGGAATACCGACGGTAATTTTATCGGTACTCCAGCGTATTCCAATCGAAATCACCATATTATGCCCGATGGTTCTAATGGAGTTATTATTGTCTGGCAGGATCATCGTCTCGGAAACAATAACCGTGATATCTATGCTCAAAGGATAAGCCCAACAGGAGATGTTCAATGGACAATGGGTGGAATGCAGGTATGTACGGCATTGGGAAATCAAGAAAATCCGCAAATTACAGGTGATTGTGAAGGAGGTATTATCGTTTGTTGGGAAGATTCAAGGAGCAGTGATGATGTTTATGCTCAAAGGTTTTATCCGTTAGACGCTCCAACGGTAAACCATCCAAGCGATTTCACGACATCAATGGTGGGCATAGAAACGATTGATTGGACCGTGTACGATGGAGGAGGTTCGGGACAATACCGCGTGACCGTTCTGGATCCCCGTGGAGCCACTTATGAATGGGTGCCTTGGAGCGATTGGATCCACGGTACTTCCCTTGGTGTTGAGGTCAATCGTTCGGAACTGGGAGCGTTCACCTATACTATCGAATATCGTGACGACAACAATCTCTACGGCAATCCTGACTCTGTTATTGTCACGGTTAGTAACGAAGAGCCTACGGTAAATGCTCCTGAGAACGTCACAACGAACCTTGGAGGTGTAGAAACCATTGATTGGATCATTTCTGACGATGGAAGTTCGGGACAATACCGAGTGCTCGTGAACGATACTAACGGAAACTATTACGAGTGGATTGGTTGGACGGACTGGACGGCTGACGTGGCGCTTGGCGTGGATCTGAATCGCTCAGTACCGGGCGTGTTTAATTATACTATAGAATATCGGGACAATTACAACGCCTACGGCGCCTTTGACACCGTTTTCGTGACCGTGGTAAACGAAATGCCGACAATTAACGATCCTGAAGATATCTCGACTACCTTAACGGGAACGGAGCTCATCGACTGGAACATATCAGACGATGGAGGTTCGGGACAATACCGAGTGCTCGTGAACGACACTAACGGAAACTATTACGAGTGGATCGGTTGGACCGACTGGACGGCTGACGTGGCGCTTGGCGTGGATCTGAATCGCTCCATACCGGGCGTGTTTAATTATACTATAGAATATCGGGACAATTTCAACGCTTACGGCGCTTCTGACACCGTTTTCGTGACCGTGGTAAACGAAATGCCGACAATTAACGATCCTGAAGATATCTCGACTACCTTAACGGGAACGGAGCTCATCGACTGGATCATATCAGACGATGGAGGTTCGGGACAATACCGAGTGCTCTTGAACGACACTAACGGAAACTATTACGAGTGGATCGGTTGGACCGATTGGACGGCTGACGTGGCGCTTGGCGTGGAACTGAATCGCTCAGTACCGGGCGTGTTTAATTATACTATAGAATATCGAGACGACTTTGGCATTTACGGTCAATCTAATACAATAATAGTCACTATTTCTGCCCCAAAACCTCCCGATGATTCTATTATTTTACCAATAGTCATTGGAGGCATCGTAATTGGTACCGTTTGCGCTATAGGGATAGGTTTGATAATGGTTGTAAGAAAGAACAAGATCGTCCCGTATAAAGGTAATAAAAATAGTACTGATAAAATGATCATCGACACAGATACCATCGATTATGATTAATAATTTTTTTTTCCTTTATTTTTTTGTTATATTGTAACATGTACCTTATTTTTATCGCATTAAATGGAATTTAATCATGTCACTTTTTATTATGGATTTCATATTTTCCTGGTTTTTGTTCCTTTAAAAATTAGATAAATTAAAAAAACAGATGATTATTTTTTATGGATTCTCGCAAGATATTGCGTGCTTTTTTCTACCTTTTCTCTGTTTCTCGCCCTCTTGAATATCCATATGCGACTTATGATTGCATCCTAAAACTTTTTAAAAAACGAGCATTTTATCGTTAGAAAGAAGTATTTTATGCCTAAATCATTATTGAATTTGGGAAATACATTGTTTGCTTGTGTATATAAATAATATCATCTCTTACATTCAATTCCTTCCAAATTAACCCAAGAATATAAATATATTCAAAATATTTTCTCAATTGGTCAATTGGGTAATGATTATAGGAGTATAAAATTACAACTCAAGGGAATGATTAGGATCTACTTCCATTAATACTGTTTTTTTTTTCTTATATTACTGCATTTCGCATAAATCGTTTTAAAGGTTTTTTCATTGCAAATAATAATTATCGGGTATTTCTAAATTAAGATAATAAATGAAAATCGATTCGAAAGAAACAAGGCAAAATTTGAAAAAATTTGTATTATCCTTGTTAAAGGAAGGTTTAAAATATGCAGAAATTAAAAGACGAGTTAAACAAAAATACGATCAAGACTTATCTTCCTCTACAATTTCGACTTGGAAAAGTAAATACGGTAAAAAACAAAAAGACATATATTTTTTAATCGAGGAAGAAGAAAACGAAATAATCAGAAAAACAATGAAAGAACTTGGTTATAAAAATTTAGGCGCTTATTTTTCTGATGCATCTACTTTATTCAAAGAGATTACAAAACTTATGAACTTATCGGGAGAGGAATTTAATTTCGAAAGTCTTCTTCAAACTACGAAGGAAGCTTTTTCAACGCATACAGATGTATTAAAATTCAAGAAAAAGGATTATCATAATTTAGTAATACAACCTCTTAAGAACATAAAAGGTTTCCTCGAAATTCTTAAGCAATCTTTCACATTATTTATAAAAGAAAATGATTTAGAACAGACAAAGAAAGCATTAAAAATAACGGGATACATCCAAACTATATTAGATATTCACGAAAAACTCTTACTATCTATGAATAAACATTTTGGCACGAGTATTACAAAAATAAAAAAGGTCCCTATCGTTATTATTGACGATAATAAAGATTTCAGGGAATTATTAGTGGATCAATTTGCCCTTTATAACCACGAAGCCATAGCATTTGAGGACCCCAAAACTGCGTATTTAGAAATGAGTAAATATAAACCAGATTTAATTCTCATCGATGTAAACTTAAGAGGAAAAGTTACTGGAATAGAATTCTGCAGATCACTTTCCCAAGAACAGGCATTTTCACAGATTCCAAAATTCCTTATTACAAACCTAGAAGGACCTAAGGATTTGCTGCTCAAGGATTCTGGAGCCATCGATGTAATATTTAAACCTTTATTAGACAACGATTTGTGTCGATTGTGTGAATATTTAAAATGAATTGTTCAAATCTCTGCTCTCTATAAAAATGAAACATATATAAATGTCAAAATAAAATACAGGATAAAATAGAAAGCACAGAGATCTTATATGAATCCTGAAAAAAAAAAGGAAAGCGAATTATTTTGTAA
>JBHLMB010000087.1:0-5374 GCA_048938565.1 Promethearchaeota archaeon
GCTGAATCATTGTTTCAATTGCACTTCCTAAGAAACTCACATTAATTGTTTGGGAATCACTAGGAAGATAATTTACGAGATTAAAATTGATATCCATCAGATCACCACTTACTAATTCATCCCTGTAAATTAGAGGAGTATACTTAAAAGAATCACCTATGGTTATTGGTGCGTGTATTTCTAAGAACTCAATACTACCGTCAGTAAATCGAAATATAATCTCATCCTCTCCTAAGACCGCGTTTTGTTTAGTTGTAAGGTTAAAAGACACATAGGTCATGTTATTTGATTGGAAAAATACACCAAGAATCGTCTTATTTACTATGTTTGCACCTTCCATAGCAACATCCAAAGTTACATTCTCATTTCTGGTGTTGTTAACAGGAAGAGTTACATTCCTTGTGGGGCCTTGGTAAAGGACTTCTTCGAGATTAATGATCGTTTCTACCTCTAATCCAGAAACCACATTGAAATACAATACAATCTCGTCGTATTGGTATTTCTCAGAGTATGTCCAAATTAGCACGGAATAATTGGTTTTTACAGGCATCGCATCAGTTATATCGTATGAAAAATTGTGCGTTTTATAAGTACCACCAGTAATTCCACTTGTTTGGTTTATTATTGTCCATCCATACCCTACTTCATTGGATGTTCGAATGGAGTAATTAATTTCGATATTAGAGTAATAAGATACATTTTGAAAGGCTTGATAACTCAATCGAGTTGTTATATTCATCTTGTCTTGATTGAATATAAAGTTAGGTAAAGCTTGACCACCTTCAAAGCTAGCTATTACTTCGAAAGAGTGATATATCTCAGCTGCATCAAGATAAGCTTCAAGAACTCTAAGATTCGAAGTCATATTCTTGTTATTGCTTTGGTATACACCTGGATAATTTATATATCCGTATGCATTATTGGTTGAATCATAGAACTTATTCTCAAAAGTTTTGAATAACTCATAAGCTTTATCGTAATATGTCATGTTTCCCGTAGCCTCGAATAATTTCAAGCAAGCTTGCATCATCAAGGCGTTTGCTTCGGAGCTAATGATTCGATCCTCATCTGAAGAAGGAGTTGTCCACAAGGGATCTGATGAAGTTATATGATAAGCGCCCTCTGATGACCATAAACGAGCGTTTAATCTATTGTATAGAAGACTTGCGTTGTGAAGATAAGAAGATATATTTGTTACCATCCAATAATCCACTAGTGTCATTATCCCTATGGCGTTTACATCCAATCGCTTGAGGTTTGCCCCAGTATTTCCCCAGTGTTCATCTTTTTCAATGTCAAACCCTAAATAAGTCTCGTTCCACATATGGCTCATTAATTTGTACATTGTTTGATTTGCTCGTAAATAAGAAGTTGTATCTCCTAAAGTCTTATAAATCAACAAATTCGCCATAACAGCATATAGATTGTCGATGGCGTCCTTATTTGCACTTGATGACGAATTAGAGTGGTAATATCCGTAATCATCGCCATCCCAGAATTCGTTTTCAAGCAATGAAGATACATCATTTATGAAACCAAGAGATCCGGAAACATAATTTTCCATTAACACGAATATTGGTATCAGATTATCTAATAAATACCTATTTCCATCGATGACTCCTCCGCTTGTTCCATTTATTGATCCCACGAATCCACCATATCCCTGGCTACTCATTAAATTAGTTTGGGTTAAATCGTTATACATGCTACTAATATAATTTCCACTGTAAGCTTGCTTTTGTTGAGCAAGAGTCTTATAATATAACAAGTTATCTATCGAATAGACACTTTCATCATAAAACGCCGTTCCATCTTCGTTTCCTTTCCTGAAATAAAGAAGGTCTGAATATGAAGTATTAAAATTTGAATTTAAAAAAGCGTATATATCGCTTTTATTTTTAGTATAAGGACAAATTAACCATTCTTCTGGAATTGCTGCGGTGTTTAAATCCACTGGTTCGATATTGTAAAAGTTCTTTTCTTGAACTTGATTATTATCAATGGAATGCGGATTATTAGCGATAATAATACTTCCAATGAAAATTAAAGCTAAAAAAAGACCAGCTATTTTTTTAAAAGAAGAATGTTCCTTCCTTTTTGACTTCCTAATATTAATAAATGTAAAAGGACTCATGAATGCTACTTTTAGTCTGTATATACAATTTAATTTAGTAAGAAAAGATTTCTTGATTAAATAAGTTTTTTTTTTAAGTGCATTTCTTCCTTATGAGCTCAGGAAGGTCCGAAATGTTTACTCGGTCTTGACTCATCGAATCACGATCCCTAAGCGTAACTGTATCGTTTTCTAAAGATTCGTAATCGATGGTAACACAAAATGGCGTACCTAATTCGTCTTGTCTCCTGTATCGCTTACCGATTGATCCCACTGAATCGAAAAAAGATTTTATTCGATGTTCAAGTAAATTTGAGTTAATTTTTTTTGCTAGTTTTAAAATATCAGGCTTGTTTCTTACCAAAGGAAAGACGGCCACGGTATTTGGAGCCATTATGAAGTTTAATTTCAAATTAATTCTTCCATCTTCTACATTAAAGGTGTTTTCAAGTAAAGTATATATTATTCTATCGATTCCAAACGCAATTTCGAGAATTTGAGGAATTTCTTTGTTTTTTGGATCTTTTCCCATACTGATTTCAAACGACTGGTTGGCAAATTCGCCGTGTCTCCTGAGATCGTAATCAGTCCTATCGTGTATTCCACAGATCTCGACCCACCCAAATTGTGTAGTGTCTACTTCCAAATCCCACGCGTCATCTGCGTAATGCGCACGTTCATCGGGAGAATGTTGCCTAAACCTTACAACATCTTCAGGAAATCCTAATTGCATAGTTAAGTAATAACCAAGATGTAAACAATAAGCATAAGCAGGTTTTTTTAATATTTTCGTCTTAATAGCATCTTCAAGAGAGGTCATTTTTGGAACAACTATATTTTTTTCCTGCATTTTCCAGTCAATTAAAGGAATTTTATTCTTTTTAACTCCTTCATAATCTTCAAATTCCATTTCTTGTTCTTTTCCTATGAAAAGCTGGAGCTCAAACTGGTCAAAAGCCCTCATTCTGAGTACTAATTGTCTAGGAGAGATTTCATTTCGATATGCTTTTCCGTATTGAAATACCTTAATAGGATATTGCCTTCTTACGTCTTGATTCAGGCGATTAAACAATAAATACGTTGTCGTTGCCGTCTCGGGTCGAAGATAAGCGATTTTATCGTTTCCTACTGAAGTTTTTAACATTAGATTGTATTCTTCAATCTTATTGAAATCTGAATCGCATTTAGGGCATTTTATTCCGTGTTTTTCGATCAAATCTTCCATTTTTTGGAAAGAAAGGCCGTCAATCATTAAATCCGGGAGTTTCTCTTGTAAGAATTTATCTACCCGATGTAATATATTGCATTTTTCGCATTTGACTACGGGATCAATAAATCGGTCCATATGACCAGAAGCCTTCCAAACAATTTCAGGCATTATGGTGGGACATTCCACCTCCCCAAAACCTAAGGCTCTAAGCTCTTTTCGGAATTGCGATAAAATATTGTTTTTAAGCTCCATGCCGGCTGGCCCATAAGAGTAAAATCCCGCCAAACCCCCATAAATCTCCGGGGAAGGGCCCCAAATGAATCCTCGACGTTTAATTAAAGAATTGAATGTTTCAATATTGTCTTCAATGATCATAAACATGTAAGATAATTTATAAGTAAGTAAAAAAATTAATAATAATATTTGTATTTTGAGATATCTAAAGAATTAAATAAGATTATTTTATAATAAATAATAATCTCAAAAAAAAATAAAATATATAAGGGAATTCTTTTATGATATCAGATTTTGCAGAATATGATATGGGCCTAACCAATTGGGAAGCTATAGAATTAGGATTATATTTTCTTGCTATTGGATATTACATTTTATTATTTTTCTATTTTATGGTGCTTAAATTTAGAGTCTCAAAGAAGATGTATTGGGTGTATTTTGCAGGTGTATCCTTATTTCTTGCCCTTGGAAGAGTATGTTTTTTATTTCACTACTTCTTCGTTCCACCTTTCGGATCTACCCCAGAAGTAGGAGAACTACTTATGATATGGTACCGCTTTGCCACATTCTTCTCGTGGATGGGCATTTCCTCTGCTATGGGAGTACTTGGAATTCTTTTACTTCCAACTCCAATAGATAAGGATAGAGAAATTAAAGAAGAATCAGAGATAAAGCAGAAGTTAAAAGTATTTTTTAATAATGACACAAGGAGATTGGTTGTTAGAGGAATATTAATAATCGTACCAATTATAATTGGTATTTTCGCACTCATTCTTCCTAACGAGTTGTTTATCGATCCAGATTTAATCGTTAAATATGGAATGAGCGTTGATCCGATTTTGATTGGTAACTATCCTGTAGGAAGGTTCTTATATAATGTAATATTTTTACCGCTCTTGGTTTTCTTAATACCTTTTATGTTCATTATATTAGCACGAAGAACATTTGGTGTGTTGAGAAAATCTTATGCTCTTAATGGTTTGGGATTTATGATATATTTTGCAGGGAGATTATGTCAGTTCCTATTCGAAAGCTTGGGTTGGCCTCATATGAAAGCGACCATACCACCCTTGCTTATAATTGCGTCTTTATTAATTTTAGCTATAGCAAATAATGTCGAACAACTTAAATAGTCCTTTTTTCAATATATATTTAAAAATCGTGCAACCTTAGAGGTCTTCTAAAAAGGTAATTTATAATACAAAGGGGATAAACCATTTCAATTCACGGAAATCAAAATATATTGCCTTTATTTATACGGAAAAATCCAAATTTACCTCCTATAAGGGAAGACGAAGAATTGGCTCTAGCTTACTACTTGTTAATTAAGACAATGAAACCAAGCGAAAAAATCCTTTCTTTTTCAAGGCTTCTTTGGCCTTTTGTCAGCGTTCCAGGGACAATCTCTACTCATATTATCTTAGACGGATTAGAGATATTTTCAAAAAAAGGGAAATTATCTAATCCTCCACGACAACCATTGATTGGACACTTACTTAGAGATACGGAAAAAAAGAATGAAGCTGAACAATTAAGGCAAATAATAAACATCATGACCTATAAAGATGTCGATGCAGAAATTATTGGAGAATCTGAAGAATCAGAATACCAAACATTAGAAATTAAAGGTTTAGTTAATCCAGATTTTCTGCAAACTCTTGCAGCGTTATTACCAGGTATCAGGGAAAAATCTGTTTCAAACTACATGCCATTAAACACAAAAATATCAACTGAAATCGCCATAGACATCGCAGAAAAATATTCTGCTGAAATCATTTTGTTAACTATAATTCAGCCTTTGGTTATGACGTATTACA
>JBHLMB010000087.1:5384-8143 GCA_048938565.1 Promethearchaeota archaeon
CCATAGACATCGCAGAAAAATATAGGAATACTTTCGAACAAATGAAAGGAAACGCATTACGATGGAAAAACCAAATAGATCTAATAAGCAAATTTGTAGAGAAAAGACTTCTTGATTTGAAAGTTGCTCTTTCTGATACAAAACAGCGATATAATTCCCAAATAAAAAAAACTTCCTCTTTGATTGACAATTCTAAAGTTGAATCGAAATTAGTCGATAAGGGTGATGAGATTGAGAATTGGAGAGTAGAAGAGAAGAAAAAAGTAATAGAGAGTATCTCCACTCTTTTTCTCACTGTCGAAAGAAACACCGAAGACATGTTGAAGAGAAATAAATTTTTCACGAGGGCCGATATTCTCAAGTCGAAAATATACGAAGACTTACAACCCAAATTTTCTAACCATTTTATTTTTCTCAAAGAGCAAGGAGAAAAATTCAATAAAACCATTGATGCTTTATTTAGGAAATACGAGGATATCGTAAAAAGAGCCGGTTATATTGATGAAGTTGCATCTCAAAAGCTAAAGGCTCATAAAGAGGAGTTGAAAAATCAACTACATAATAGAAATCTTCAAATTACGAATATTGAAATAGAGCAAGAAAATGCGATTAATAAGATATTGTCCTATAAAAAAGAATTAGAAGAACTCTATAAGCAGATTACAGATATTATCGATAAAAAAAATAAAACATGCCTCAAAGAGTCAGAAGAGCTGAAGGTATGGTCGTTACATGATAACAAGTTAGAATTCTTCGCGATGCCAATTAGATGGATGTATATGCCCCTCTATGCCGTTTTCGTGGAGGATGAGGATTTAATGGAAGAAAGAATGGATGTCGTACTGCCTGGTTGCGTTATAGATTCAAACTCATTGTATGAAGATTTTTCAGACACGATGGTCAATTTAAAATCGATTTTATTAGAGAAAGTAGAAGAAGACATGATAGTAAGGTCGAATTTTGAATTCTGTTGTGAAAATAAAAACCTTGTCAAGGAACCTAACTTGGATAAAAAATTAATGAAAGGAATAGCTTCCTTGCGATACCTTGATCTCTTAACTACTGATTCAGAAAAAAAAATTCGCGATTCGTTCGGATTTCTTCCTTAGGAATACTGATTAATTATAAAGATCAATTCCTCGGTAGCCATAACATATTTTAAAAAACAACAATTAGGATAATCATGTCCGAAAATGAGGATAAAATTGTTAAAGATGGCTTAAATCCTACTCCCTTGTATTCTTTTTTAGCAGGGATGTGTATTTCCTTCTGTATAGGCGTTATCACGAGTACCGTAAGGTTGATAAATGGTATCCCTTTTGGTCACGATTTTCGATACTTTTACAGTGCCGTAAACCATTTTTGGACAGGGCAGGACATTTATTCGGTAGAAGGTTATCTTTACTTGAACTATTTTTGTATTCTGTGTGTTTGGATGCTATTACCAGAATATCTTAGTTTTACTTTACACCTCCTGATAACGCTTATAATGTTTTACTTCATCCTTAAGAACATCTCAAATGAATATCAAGAATGGTGGTTATATGGGAATATCATAATGGTATTCTGGTGGTCAATGTTGTTTAATACGAATATTTGGATTACTTTTTCGTTATTCATGTACCAGAAACATAGGGAAAAATGGTATTCACCCTTATTCTTATTTTTCGCATTTTACAAGTTAACTTCAATCCTTGCCTTTGGTTTGTTATTTCTCATTAATCTAGTTTTTGAAAAGAAAATAAAAAAAGAAATAATCCCTGCATTAGTTCTTGTCATTTCTCTTACTTTCTTATCTTATATCACTAGCATGGGTGTTGGCTTAAATGTTATTTCGTATGACGATCTATTAATTTTTCTTCAAGTACCTCATTATTTTTGGTGGTCCGTTCCGATATTGTCGTTTATTGAATACAAGAATTTCTCGATTGATAAAGTAAAAAAATTTTGGATAGTGTTTTGTATTTTAGAAATTGTTCTTTGTCTTGTCTTTCTTCCCATAATTGCCCAAGGAATCGAAACTTTCGTCAGCTAAATCTCAGAGAATCAATTTTTTCTCTGACTAATTGGGTGTTATAATCGTCTTGCAGACCAATATAGACTAATTTAGCCCTTTCGAAATAATCAAGAGAGGTTTCTTCCAAATTGATCTTGATATAAATATCGCCAAGCTCGTGTAATATATCAGCAGTTTCTTTTTCGTATCCCTCTTTTTCGTAAATATCTAAAGCTTCTTCATTGTATTTGATTGCTTTAGAATAGTTCATAGACCCGTCTAGGATTATCCGAGCAACCAGTGATTTTATTCGTGCTTTGCTATATAAAATCCCAAATCTATCGTAAATAGTAGCAGACAGATCTAAGTATTCTATTGCCTTTTCGTGTTTCTCTTGAGCTTTGTAAATTAATCCCAGAGTTTCTAGTACTTGTGCTTGATTGATGCTATCTTCGATTTCAAAGGTTCTTAAAGCTTCAAGACTTCTTAAAACATTATTTTCAGATTGAGTGTATTTTTCCGTCTCAAAATAGATTTTTCGCGGATAATCCTGACATAGTGGTCGATATTGGCAGCAGTAGAAACTGTATTTATTAGAGTAGCAATATATGCGGGCCCGCCTATATCGGCTAATATATTTTCTGACTTGAGTTCTTCTGTCACACTGACAGTATCTACCGGTAAATTTTCCAGATAGAGGTTCCGTATGATCTGAAATATACGTCTATGCGCTTCACGATAGAAATGTTCTTCATTAATAACT
>JBHLMB010000088.1:0-397 GCA_048938565.1 Promethearchaeota archaeon
CTTAAGAATATATTTTGAATAATCATCACGAAGGATTTTATTAATGATGTCTCTTGTTGGCCAAATTGATTTTTTCAAACCAATGATCTCAACTTTTAAATTATGAATATCATTAGGTAGTTCAGAATTAGGGTCAGTTTCTACCAATTCTTCAATAATGTTGATATTTTCACCAATTTGTTCAATTACGAGAAAATAGTTATCTATGATAATGTCGATAATAGAAAAAAGAAGATAATCAGAATTTTTATGACGTATTTGGCCTTTTGATTCTTCTAATCGTTCTCGCAATGGTTCAAACACATTTCTTTCGTTTTCTTGAAGAGTTATCACGGTATTTTCATTCATTATGATACATGTCTGGTCATTAATGATGCTTTTTCCATTAAGGCATTCA
>JBHLMB010000088.1:411-8099 GCA_048938565.1 Promethearchaeota archaeon
CTCCCAATATAAAAATCTTAGAAAGATTGCTAAATAATCATTGAAATCATCTAGTTTTGGCCTTTGATTAGTATTTAATATATCTTCCATTAATAGAGGGTGTAGGTCGTACAATTTTCCTATTTTTTTAATAAGGTTTATATCTTCTATTCCTTCAATATTAACCCACCTTATCATAGGAAGTTTAATTTCTTGTAGTTCTGGTAAGATACCCTTGAATTCTCGTTTATTGTAAGTATCTTTATCATACTCAATGATAGTGATTTTAGATTCTTTAGATTCTTCTTGTCCTATAAAAACGAGAGAACCTGGAGGCAACCCAATTTTTTCAGATCTTTTTCTTATCCTTCTTACCATTTTTAATACTTTAGCGTGTTATTATAGAGCTAAGAAACAAATTTTTTTATATTTTTCTTAAATAAGATGTTTAAAATTTTATACAAATCAATATTATAGAAGAATGACCATTAATTACAAATATAGGTGATAGAATTATTATAAAATCAAATAAATTGATTGAATTACTTGACAAGCCTTATGGGACGGAATTTTTCCGCTTTTGTGAAAGGCATTCAATTGAAACAAGCCTCCTCCACACTTGTGCTGCGTTTTATGTTAATGCCAATGAACGAGGACTTTCCTTCTCGTTTGTAAATAGAGGGATTAAAAATACTTTCATAACTATCGTGAGTTTGTTTGGTGAGAATATCGAAAATCGGGGAATCAAACAGTACGAAGGTGAACTACCTAACAACATCTCGTTTTCAATGGGTTGCTTGGAGATAAGAGATCTATTCGGATTACCTAAAAACTATAGAAAAAGATTTAGTTTAAAAGATGGTACCGAAATCGATCCATTAGATGTGTATGAATTTGATAAGTATCATTTGTGGATATGGTATTTTCAGGATTTAATAAAAATAAAGCACATTCAAATAATCAGTATAGACGCATTTAAATTTATGTATTAGTTTATCTATTTTGAGAATACCATGAATAATTCGCTACCTAGGCCAGGTTCGACCTTGTATGGTTTTCATTTTAAAGGTACTGATCAGAAAAAAAAGAAATTAAGATCATGGCAGAAACTGAATAAATGCATCGTGATTCCACTCTATCGCTCCGGATTGTTCTCCCTTTTTGGATTTGGGAGGTATATTCTCCTTTTAACGACCACTAATGAACAAGGTAGGAAAAGAAGAACTCCTTTAGAGTATCGATCGTGGAACGATAAAACCTTGATTTATTCTGCGATGGGTGAGAAATCAGCGTGGGTAAAAAACTTGCATACTCGTCCTGAAACAGTCCGTGTAAGACGAGGTTTTAGTACTTACCGTCCATTTATCAGATTCATTAATAGCGAGAAAACAAAAATCGAGATATTAAAATGGTATGTCCAAAATTTTGGAATGTCTGCGAAAATCTTTTTCGGTTGGGATCCAAAAAAGGACGATGTAGAATCGGTTGATTTTTCGAGATTAGCGAATTTATTATCCATATTCATACTTGAAAGAAAATAACCAATGAGATTTAAATAAGGTTGTAAAAAAATTCTTTAAATTTATATTCTCACAATTTTGCATTTATTAATAATTTTTAAAAACAAAATCTATATTTTATTAAATAAATGTTTAAATATTATTTTAATATAATGAAATACCATGCATTAATTCAAATAAAAGGTAATGTATATGTCTAAGACGGAAAAACAAAAACGGTTTAGATCGTCCAATATCCTGATAGGATTGTTAATGATTATTTTTTCAATCTTGGCAATAATGTATCCGGATGCGGCAAATCTAGGTGTAGCCCTTTTACTTTCATTTGTTTTGCTCCTCGCAGGATTTGTACGGTTAATTAATGCAGTGTCTGACGAAAAACTCTCGAATGTAAAAGTAATATCTCGTTTTATATCTGGAATTTTTGCTCTCGTTATATCAATTATCGCAATCGTAATGATTATTAGCGATCCTATAACGGCTCTAGATTGGTGGTATTTCCTTATTGCCATAGCCTTACTCATTACAGGCATTGCAAGAATTGTCCTTGGTGCGAGTGCAAAAGAATTTGACCAATGGTTCCGCATTCTCGTGTTAATAATAGGAATATTGACATTGATATTTTCAATCATAGTTCTTGTCATACCTGACCTTGCAGGAATTTACATTGTAGTCTTGATCGCACTCTCCATGATGATAAACGGGATTATAAAGATTATATTGGGAATTATTGGTCCTAAATCAAAATAATAATTATTCTTTTTTTTTTATTATTTATCCTGATTAAGAATTATACAAGTCATATTTAGGATCTTTTTATCTAATCCTGAGCTTGGGAGAATGCAGGTTATAAAATTGACGAAAAAAAAAGATTAAGAGAGGATCAAGGGAGTGGAGGATATACATTCACATCCTTTTCATAGATGACATCGTAGTTGTATGTAATGACCTTTTTATCCTTGATTTCGTTCATGTTAAGCACGAATTTAAACACATTCATTACATTTCTTACATATTTTTCGGAAAATGTCCCAAGTTTCACGGAAATTCTTTCCGACACGCTATAAGGAATGCGTTCGTAAAGAATGAGTTGTTCGTTTACCCCATTGAGGTTTTCAATATGAATTTCGTACTTATAGGATATGGACTTCTTACCTTTCAGCACTCCTTCTTTTTGAGCGTTTTTTTCTTTCAAGAGTTTCTTGATCCGCACATCATATGTCAAGCGCTCTCCGATTTTGAACTCCTGATTTGGCGCAATCAATCCTAAATCTGAAGATCCCATATATTCATCGTTGACATACACATTTGCTTGACCAGGGAGGAGCAAGCGATCCTTATTCTTAATTTTATTATTACAAAGCACCCTATTCGGAGAGGCTGTCGTCCAGAAGTATTGAATGACGCTTGGTAGCTTGTCCTTGAAGAGGTGAACTGGTTTAGGATTTTTATCAGACGGTATGGTAAACTTGCTTTTCAAGTTATACGACTGAACACCGTAATTCGAGATCATTGAAGTATCAACAGTTTTTATTTCTTCAACCTCCATTGGTTCAAGAGCCGGTACGGATTCTATACCCGCCTCAAAAGCAATATTCGTTTGAGCGATTACATCAAGCTTGCCGTCGACATCCTTATCTCTCGAGGCCCCTCCATAATGTCGGAGTACCCTACCGGTCGTGGGACGCCTCATTGGTAAGACGTGGTTTATGGTATACGGATCGGGTTTTTCTAACTTGACTGGTTCTGAAGTTGCCGTGGAAACATTAAGTTCGATGTCGTTCCAATCTATTTCCGTGTGATTGTGAACATTTGCCATGAGGTTAATATCTACATCAGAATTGCTTATGAAAATATCATAAAAAGGAACCCAATATGCGTCTTGAACCATGAATGATAATTCTATTTGAAAATCTGCTTCCTTTTCGGCATCAATAACAACGATTATTTTATGATGAGCTTCGGATTCGAGAGATCTTCCACCCCCTAAATCATAAATCTGATTATTTAACTGGTCAATTTCTAATTGAATCTTTGATATCCTTTCAGTAATAGAACGTATTTCTTTCGATGCATCCTTGATTTGTGATTGACATAATTTATTCATATTTTTCACGGAATCAAGCTCAATTTTTCCGAAAGAAAACCACTTGGGAAATTCCTGAGCAAATCTCTCGAAAGCAAGCGTAGATTTGGCCTTGAAATCTCGTGCATCAGCAAGACTATCCTCCAACGATTGAATTTCCTTTAATTTATCGTCTCTTTCTTTGGAGAGCTTTTTCACCTTTTCCTTTACGAGTTCATCCGAATAAACTCTTTCCACCATTATGTTTACAAGCTTTCCAGGTCCCGAACCATTCACGCGAACAGAATCCTCGACCATTCTCTTGGTTATATGATCGATGAGGATTTCGTTCAATCCTGCTGTACAATGGTACTTTCCAATCATTTTAAACGAGGCCATGTTTTGAAACACCGTGACCTCCTTTAATATTATATTCTCACTCATTATAATTCCTCTACTATTGTGTAAGCATGTTCGCTTTTATGTTTTTTTACATAAAAAATAATTAAGAGACTGATTTCAAATCTTTGATTTCCAACGACAGAAAAGGTAAAATCCTTGATAAAAATTTGATAGAAATATTGTTTAATGAATGGATATATTTCGAATCAAAATAGGATGCATTGTAATTTATATATGCATTTATATAGGTTTCTCACTTAAGTTATAATTAGGATTCAATTTTGTCGATCCAAAAATATTAAGAGATGAATGCGTGCCATGTATGAAATGTATTCAGATTACGAGAATCGATTAGAAGAATTTGAGGCGTATATTGAGGAATTAAAAGCCCAACTACGAGAATACGAAATATTAGTAAAAGAAAAAAATTATCAAATCAGTAAATTGATGGAGGAAATCGCCATAATGCAAGGAAAAAATATTCCATTTAAGTCTCATGAGCAAACCAGAGGGCCACCATCAGGACTCGTTTCTGCGCCTCCAGCTTACGATGTTAAAGTTTCGGTGCAACAAAGACAGAAAGCAACGCCAAATTCAGGATCCGTTTTAACAGCAAAACCCGTGCCTGTTCAATCTCATAAAAAAAAGGGCTCTTCTCATCGGGAGTTACCTCCAACACACCCTTTTTACAAGGGGCCTAATCAACAAGCGAAAAAGGCAGGACCTCTCTCGCATTCGCCACCTCCGCCTCCACCACCAACGCGCACTCCACCTAAAAATAATCCGCCGCCTCAACCTACCCGCTCCCCATCTATGAATAGCCCTCCACCTCAGTCTTCAAACAAGCAACCTCCTCACCTACTATCGTCTTCTCCTCCGCGAAGTCCTCCAATGCAACCTCCAAATTTGAGGCCACCTCAAATTGCAGTACCTCAACAGCAACTCCCCCAAATCAATATTCCTCAGCATCAACAATCGTATGCCGCACCACCTCAAGCTCAATATTCAGAAAAACCTCAATATGATCCTAATTATGTTCCCAGACCATCAGCAACATATTCGCATTCTACGGGAATTTTAACGAGAATATGTCCTCAATGCAACGCAATGGGATTTGCAATAAAGGAAGTCGAAGATAAGTCCCAAATATTGAGTTATATTCCAAAAAGGATATACGCCAAGAAGAAAGTATGCACGAAATGTTTTTACGAGTTTAAATAAATATCTTAAGTAACACCTAAACAATTAATTTAAGTATTTTCAAAAATATTTCAAGCTACTTGGTAAATTAATCAGTATTAGAATTTCGTATCTATTTTCTCTAACCAAGAGATTAATGAAGAATTATAAGACAATGGATTACCCATCAGATTTAAATCTTTATTGAAGAAAGATTTACTATATTTTTTGGAAGAGTTTTGATTTCATTCGTTTACTAATCTAATATGGGATGAATCGAAAGGTTTTCTAAAGATTCTGGAAGCTTCTTTAATTTATTACATCTTAAATTGAGATTTTTGAGTGATGAAAGATTACCAATTGATTCGGGGAGATGTGTCAGAAAATTCTCCATCAAATTTAATTCTTTTAGTGATAAAAGATTTCCTATCGATTCTGGAAGTTTTCTTAATCTATTATGTTTCAGATTTAAAATCTTAAGGGATTTGAGGTCACAGATAGATTCTGGTAATTCTTTTAGTTCACAATACCATAATTCTAGTCGGTCAAGGGATGATAAATTACTGATAAATTCAGGAAGTGAATCTAATTCGTTTCCACTCAAGTAGAGAGTTTTCAAATGAGAAAGTTTTGATAAAATCTCAGGAATTATCTTTATTTCATTCCAACTGATATCCAATTCTTTAAGTGAAGAGAATTCACCTATAAATTCCGGGATGTTAATTAACTGATTAGATCCGATGTTAAGGATTTCCAGATTTTTTAAGTTGCCTAAGTATTCCGGGAGTTCAACCAGTTGGTTATTATTTAAAAATAACTTTTTAAGGGATTGAAAGTTATCTAAACTTTTATTTAAAAGTTCTATTTTATTATAGCTTAGATCTAGTTTTGTTAAAAAAGGGTGGTTGCCTAAAGAATCTGGTAATCTTGTAAACCAATTATCGCTTAAATTAATTACTTTTAAAGAGGAAATCCGTTCTATGCCCTTTACATCCATCAGGTCTTTTATTCCTTTTCCCTTAAGATCGAGAACCCCCTCAATTACATCCACTTTCTTTCCCTTGAATTCGACAAATTGCACCATAACTATTTTATTGATCTTTTTTTTTCAATTATTTCATTGATATTATCTAGATCTATTCTTGTATGATATTAGGATTAATATAAAGGTTCGTGAAACCTAAGTTTCACGATAATACATCCATAGAATAGGTTTTTCATAACCAAGTATAAACAATCATTAATATAATATCTTAATTGAGCTAAATTGAATTTTTTTCAAAGAATTTTTAAACTATATTGATCTATAAATCTAAAATCCAAATTGATATTATGAATGAACAAACATTAAATTGCAACTACCACCCTAAAAGACAAGCCAATGCAAAATGTGAAAAATGTGGCAAGTTGATATGTCTCGAGTGCAAGATGGTGTATCACCAGAGCCATAGTTCAGGATCTGATGACGATTATGATGTATATTACACTCGCCACGAGTTCTGTACCCCATGTTATTACGATCAGCGCATAAAAGCAAAAAAACTTTCATTCTTAGCATTTACAGTTGCTTCAATCATGACAACATTAATGATATTTTTTTTTGGAATTGGGAGTGGATATTTTATTATTCCGATTACTATTATCGCTCTTCTCATTGGTCTTATTTTATTGGTGATTGGAATCCTTTACCGCATAAAAATTATTCCTAAAAAGCTAGCTATTTGGGAGAAGAAAAAGGAAGAATTTTTCGAAGCCTTATCTGGTTCAAAATCAAGTCAAGCTCCACTCATAAAAAAGTCCTGTAGTCTTTGTGGCAAGGAGATACAAGAGGACGAAGAAATATGCGAAAATTGTGGAACTAAGATTGAATCTTAACAATTTTCCAATTATGTGGTAATAATGACTTCTCAAGATTGGAGGGGTGTTTATGCTCCAGGGCATCTAGACCTTGGATTCATTCACGATTTCCGCCAGATAATTAAGCCGTGCTCGCATGTCAAAATCTTTGATGATTACAGGCTAGGGGAAACGGAAGCCTATTTTAGACAAAATATCGAAGAATCGATCCGTGGTGACTACGAGATAAGTTGGCAGGCGTTAATGACATTACAGGCCGACTACTATGGCATGGAATATACATACAATGTAGTTTCGATGAAAGAGGCGTTTATTTTGCATTGGTATGGAAATAGAGCTACGAATCCTCAATATTATGAGTCAGAACCTGATTTAGGCTTGAGAACCTACTTGTAATCTCAAATTTTTTAATTTTTTTTTGTCTGCTTAAAAGCATTTCAAAACGAGGATATTACTTATTGAAAATATGATTTAATTGGGCGGAATAACTGCAAGTAGCTTTTGAATATGTTTGCGACAATAACGAATATGGAAAAGTTGTTCCAGGAGATCCTGAAGGAGAGAAACCTCAACATTACGAATCTACTCTCGGTTTAATGGCAAGAACTTTCTTATAATCCCTTTTTTTAAATAACTTATTCTACTTTTTATAGCAAAAATGAAATAAAAAATGTAAAAAAAAATGT
>JBHLMB010000089.1:0-8088 GCA_048938565.1 Promethearchaeota archaeon
AACCATAATATTGTTTCTTGATACTCTTCATTTTCGACTAATTCTAGCAGTAACTCTTTCAATGAGCTAGAGATATAATCATAATTATCTATTATCGCTTTAAGAACGAATATTGATTTATTCTCGTCCTTAATCGAGTTTAAAATTAGATCTTGGTGCTTTTTTGGAAATGTATCGTAATACATGCAGATTCCGACAGTATAATAAAGAAGCGTGTTTTTATCTTTACCAAAATCTTCGAAAAACTCCTTGTACTTATCTGATAGAAATGAATAGCGCTCTGCCATTGCAAATATTACATCCTTAACATAGTTGGAATCCTTTGACAATTTTATTAACATTTCCTTGATGTCTTCTGGGGCGGTTTGAAAATTTTGTGTAATAATACTTGGAAAGTTATGGTTGTATAAATTACTCGACTCGATTTTTCTCATTATATAATAAAAATCATTTTTTATTTTTTTAGATTCATTCTTTCGATCACTTAAAACAAAAGAAAGCGCCTCGTAATAAGACGGATGAGAAAATGATAAGTAAGTGCGGAAATTTTGTATTTTATCTCGTACAAACCAATTGAAGGTAGTATTTAAATCGCTCTTTAAGTTAAGATCGTTTCTTATATCATTATATAATGCGCTTAGGTTTTTGATACTCGGATATCTAAGAATGAAAACAATCGATAAAAACACTTGCTTTTCTCTAGTCATTAAAAGGATTTCTTTTGCGAATTCCCTTGCAAGATCTTTTGATCTTTCTTTTAAAACTTCTTCTAAGCGATTTTTATCAATGATGGTTGTTGAATCCACGCAAAAATCTCTAATGTTGAGAGGTGTTGGAAGAATTTTTTCTTCTTTTATTCTGAGCTTAAGATATTTTTTCAGCTTTTTCTTTTTCAACCAAAGACATTTTTCAGCCTTGGCCCATTTCATCAAAATTTTTTGTTTTCCTTTTATATCGTATATCGGTTCGTTAAAATGAAGTTTTTTCTCAAATTTTTCGATTTCAACACCCATTAATTGTTCTTGCTTGAAATTATTGAAAACTTCCTCTCGAGAGGTAATCAATATATAAACATCCCTAATATTCCTCACAAATTTTACAATTTCTTTAATTTCTCGTTCAATTTCTGCTCTTTTTTCGTATTTCACATTTCCAAATGGATCTTCAAAGTAATAAATGTGATGTTTGATTAATATGCGTCCAAGATTTGCTATTCTTTTCCTGTTATCATCTCTGTTGTAGAGAGTCTTTCCAGAAAAATAAACGGGGATATATCCCTTCTTGAAATGCTCCCATAGCAATCTTACTGATGTATAAGTTTTTCCAACATAAGGAGGTCCCGTTATAAATACAATTCGCTCATACTTTAGAATTTTCTTAATTTGTTTATAATTCGAGGGAGGGACGAAAATCTTGTGAATCTTATCAAATACTGCGCTGTTAGGTTGGTCTATTGCATCTAAAAAGCAATTTATTTTTGATTTCTTGTTCTTTATTCTTCGATTTTTTATTAAGTCTGGCGAGGAAATTTTATGATGATCTAATGTAGGAGGAATTTGAAATCGATCAGAAAAACTTTCATTATTGGATATATCTTCCATTAATACTCGAAGACTCTTCGTCGAACTACACAAATCCTTATAATGTGGGTTGTTCGGATTGAATGCAAGTTCTACAATACCATGGCCTTTCATACTCACATTAGGCACCATGTTCTTAGTCTTTAAGTTATTCTTCGCATACTCAAATGCATCGTTGAGCGTAATTATCTCCGAATCGTTGCTTCTTGCTGCTTCTCCCGATGTAATTCCATCAACAAACGCTTTTGTGAAAAATCCAAAGGATTTCTCGTAGAATTGGCATTTCCAATCTTCTCTTGCATTTTGTCCATCCAAACACGAGGCAATAATGAATGTCCCCTTGACGGAATTCAATTCAAATTGGTTTTCAAGAATGTTAAGTTGCTCTGCTGCATCTTCTATTATACCTTGACGACCTCTTATGAAAGCTCCCGCATTGCAACAATCCAAAACTATAATAGAACTTTTTGCTTTACTGTTATTTATCCAAGAATAAATTTTATTAGAAATAATACTCCCCACATTCTCTATTTCCCAATCTGAACTCGAAGTCATAAAATAGAAGTCCCCATCATAGGTTATTCCGTGTCCACTAAAGTAAAATAATAATGTGTCCGTGCTTGATAGTTCTTTTCGAGTAAAAAATCGGGAGATTTGTTTCTCTAATTGATTCGTATCATCAGAAGTGTTATATTCCACTTGAAATTGACCGTAATTTTGAAGAACATCGCCAAGCAACTTGATATCATTTTTAGGCCCTTTAAGTACCCCTATCTCTAGGGGATAATCGTTAATACCTACGAGTAGAGCATATCGATTCCTTTTTGCCTCCAGGTCTTTCATTTGTATAACCTTCTGAGTTTTATTCAAGATTAACTAATTGATGAGCTGCTCAACTATAATATAAAAATTATTATATTAGATCTATATTTAAAGTTATACTATCATAGAAAAAGTTCATTTTTTTTTACATATCAAAAACCTGTTATTATTGCATTGGTCAGATAATTCTCCTCCAACATAAATGTTGGTTTGGCCATCTTCCAGTATTATTGTAATAGAATCGTTTATGTTGAACTCGTCATCTATTATGATCATCAAGATTAGCATCATTGAAAATTGAGATAAAGTTTTCATTAATCTTCAATTTCTTTCCAATCTGGAAACATGAGAAAAAAGAAGATGTTTTTTTCTTCGGCAAAAGATAATTTCGCTTGATTGTTTGAATTCCTCAACATCGTAATTTTCCAAGCGCTTTATATCTTCTGCTAAAATACCGTTTAAAAACCTCAAGTAGCTGAGAATTACTTTAGATTGCGATTTAACGCGTTGCTCATACTTTACCATACCTTCGAAACAATAACACTCCCGCAAAAACGAGTACGAGACAAAACATGCTAAGCACCGCCAAGTCCGCCCAAATCCTGGGATCCGTGAGTGTAACACCATTTAAAAGAAGAATCAAGGCGTCAGAGGCGTAATGCGCGGGCATGCTCATCTTTAATATGTTTATCATTGTCGTATCTGGTAAAGGATACAAAACAGCTGCAAACATTAGTTGGGGGACTATGAATATCCACGCAATACCTCCCGCTGCCTCTGCATTTTTAGCAACTGCTGCGGTCATTAATCCAAAACCAATAACGCATAATGAAAAAATGACAATGAAAATAACGGAAAGGATAGTTCCAAGTATTTCACTGTCTGGACGATAACCTAGAAAAAAACAAAGTATTATAATTATAACTGCTTGGAGGATCGCTAAACTCAAGTTGGTAATCATGCGGCTTATCATGAATTCTGCTGAAGTTGTTGGTGTCGTGTTAATTCGTTTTAGCAATCCTTGTTCTCGCTCTTTCGAAAAAGATACGGCAATGGACATTATCATTAAAAGACTATTAAACGTTATCATCCCTGGAACCATTAAATTAAACATGCTTTCTCCGTTAGGTAATTTTACATCTATAAAAACTAGACTAAATATCAACGTTAAAGTAATAGGGATTAAAAGGATGATGAATATCATTGGTGATCGAATGGAGCTCATGAAATTCGTTCTCACGAAAGCAAAAATCCTTTGTCTTTTCATTTTTTGTTTCACTCCATTATTCGTTTCATTTTACAGTTCTCGCTTCTTAAATAAATATATTGCTGCAACCATTACTAATACGCAATAAATTACAAGTACCATTAAATTTCCCCAAATCCTTGGATCTGTTAATACCGTGCCATTAAAGAGAAGCGTGATGCTGTCAGATGCGTAATGTACTGGCATGAACATCGCAACAACTTGTGTAGCTACGGGTATTGGATTTAATCCTGACGCAATTACTTGTTGAGGAATGACAAAAAGCTGAACAATACCTCCAGTAACATCGTAATTCTTTGATATAGTTACAGTAATTAAGCCAAATCCAATTGCGCTCAAGGAAAATATGACCATAAAGACAAAAGCAAGGCTCATTCCTGCAATGGCTCCGTCAGGACGATATCCCAATGAAAAAAACAGAACTCCAATTATTGCTACCTGGATGATTGAAATACTCGTGTAGGTTAAAAGCGAACTTGCCATGAATTCTGACGGAGTTGTTGGCGTGGTATTAATCCGTTTTAATATGCCCTGGTCTTTTTGTTTTGAATACGATTGGGCAACGGAAAAAATAATGCAAAGCCCTGAATAAGCAAATAATCCTGGAGCCAATTCTTCAAATAAATTCGTACCTTCCGTCCAACCGAATGTTGGCTCATTTGGTAAGATGATTTCAGCAAACGCAAGTCCAAAAACTAATGCTATAATTACTGGCAATAAAAATGTTAAGGCAAGGTTCATTGGTGTCCGTATCAGGCTAAAAAGTTGTATCTTAGCGAGAGCCATTACTCTTTGGCGTTTCATGTTAGATACCCTCCACGATTCTTCTTCCCGTAATTTTGATAAACACTTCTTCTAAATTTTTTGTATCATGCTTCTCTATCAATTCTCTTGGGGGACCGATTGCAATTAGCTTGCCGTAGTCCATTATGGCGACCCTATCACATAGCGCTTCCGCTTCTTCGATGTAATGTGTTGTCAGGATCATGGTTTTTTTTGATTCTTTTAAAAAGCTGATGAATTCCCACATTTTCCGCCTAATTCGTGGATCCATTCCCACCGTGGGTTCATCCAAAAACAGGATGGGAGGATCGTTTATCAAGGCCACCATTAGATTTAGTTGTCTCAACATTCCACCACTGTATTTCTTTGCTTTTCTGTCTCCAAATTCCGATAAACCTACCAAATTTAATAACATTTCCGTCCTTTCGGTTAATTCTTCTTTATTCATCAGGTTTAAATTTCCAAAAAGCCTGATATTTTCCCTGGCGCTGAGATATTCATAAATCGCCGGTTGTTGAGGGCATACGCTAATTAATTCCTTGATTTTTTTGATATCTTTTTTCACATCAAAGCCTCCTACGAAAGCGTTTCCTTCGGTTTGAGGTATTAAACCACATAAAATATTTATCATGGTCGTTTTTCCCGCCCCATTTGGGCCTAAAAGGCCAAAAAGCTCCCCTTTCTTTACCGAGAACGATATTCCATCTACAGCAGCAATATCTTTAATGATTCTCTTACCAGCATAAATCTTTCTTAAATCTTTAACTTCAATAGCATTATTGGAATCAAGTTCTTTTTCATTGCTTAACTCCTTTTTTTCAGATTTTGACATTTTATCGAAAACCCCTTTTTGTTAATTGGTCTTTAAAAATTAATATAAAATAATGGCGCATGTGAATATAAATGTTTCGCTTCCGTACTATTTTTTTATCATTAAAAATCACTCTTCTATGCCTCTAAGCTTTTTAAAAACTTTTTTAGCAACAATTCTAACATCTGTAGCTCTTCCTTGCTAAAATTCTTGCAATGATTTAACAGATAAATATCTAAAGGAGGCGTATAATCCTTGAGATCCTTTCCCATCTCGGTGAGCTTGACTAATATACTTCGACCATCCTTAGGATTAGAAACTCGGGAAACAAGACCGTTCTTTTCCATCGTATCGATAATTCCGGTCATTGTGGAACGAGAACATTTTGCTGCTGTTGCGAGATATTTCAATGGAAACCCGTCTTTGAGCCATAAAACTCTTAAAATGAATAATTGGGATGGCGTGATGTGTTTCTCATCAAATTGAGGTTTTTGTTGAAGTACCTGTCGCTCAATATTATTAAATTGTCTTTCGGTTTTTTTAATGAGGTCAGATATGCTCATAAAAAGTTCTTTAAGAAGAGCCTCGTCGTAATGTTCATTCATTGCAATTTAATCCTTAATTAGGTTCCTTATTATATTAGTATCTCTTCTTTTTTATAAACCTTCCTGAACATTTATTCATTCGTTCCAACAAGAATATTAATGAAAAATCATCTCTGTTGTTCATTCCAAACATTTAAATCAAGTACGATTTTATATGGATAATATCTAGGAAATCCTACTCGAGAGGTAATTATGATTAGCGATAAAAGAACCAACATTATCGAATTTCGAGGTGCTCGAATTCCTCGGTTCGAAGCGAATGTCCTCGAAGAGCTCGAACGACAAGTGAGTAAGGAATTCACTTTAGTTAAAACCGTCATGTTTGACACCATTATGGGTTTTTCAGTAAAGAAAGAGCGGATCTTGGAAATTGGCTTGCATGATTGCGGGCTAACGACATTGCCCGAGTCAATAGGACAGCTTTCTTCGCTTCAGGAATTATGGATGGCTAGCAACAACCTTAAAGTTCTTCCAGAATCAATACGAAAACTCTCTTCGTTAGAAGTGCTATGCTTGCATACCAATCAGCTTTCTTCTCTCCCAAAATCCATTGGAAACCTCTTATCATTGGAAGAATTGAATCTGTATGACAACCAGCTCTCGACACTTCCAGAATCGTTCTCGAATTTAAAATCCCTTAAAGTCCTTTACTTGAGTAGAAACGATTTCGCAACTCTTCCAGAATCGATTGGAATCCTTTCCTCACTTGAAGAACTATTTGCGAGTAAGAACAAGATCACGATCCTTCCAGAGTTCATTGGAAACCTCTCCTCGTTAGAAGTTTTAGATGTTGATGGGAACCAACTCCTGGATCTTCCGGGAACTATAACACGGTTAAAAACGCTTCAAGATCTTTTTATTGGGAATAACAATTTCAAGGCTCTCCCGGAGTCAATTACCATGTTAAAAAATCTTCGATTACTTGACATTGATGGTATTAATATCAGAATCTTACCAGAGTCAATAAGTAAGTTATCTTCTCTAATGATCCTCATAGTTAACAATAACAAGTTGAAAGCCCTGCCAGAGTTAATAGGAAACCTTTCTTCACTTATAGAACTGCGCGCACATAACAACCAGCTCAAGACGCTCCCCGAATCAATTTTGGGCTTAAATTTGTTAAGAATATTAAATGTCGAAAACAATCCATTAGACGCAAGGGCTCAATCGATGATAGAAAAATTAAAAAAGAAAGGCGTCAATGTTTCTTCTTAGAAGCGTATTTTTCTCAGTAGGGAAAAATTGGATTTGTTTTTCAGTGTTAACCAAGAGTTCAATAAGTATCATTTACGGAATATCAAATGAAATTAATGAGGTAAATTGATTAATGTTGTTCTAAAAACACCCTTAAATTATTAAAGTTGTTTTGCTTTAAATCTTCTTCTCTAATCCAAAAATACAAAATTCCAGCGTCCCCCCATTGCCATCCAACATCATACCCATTAAGATCGTCATCGCTACATACTTGCAGTAAAAGCGTCCATTCTCCGGCTTTTTTTTCTAAAGCTTCTAATTCCTTAATTTCTTCATCAGTCATTCCACGATCAGCTTTATGTTCAAATTCAAAAGGATCTCTCTTATTAGAAAATAAAAGGCATCCAAGTTGATGAGCATCACAGCCAAAATAGCTTGGATACCCAAAAAGACTAATTTGAAAGTCATGAGCATCGGTTTTATTGTCGAGAAAGTTGTTAAAATTTTTGTCTTTAAGTAGATCTGGTTCTTGATAAATATAATTATTATCATAATATCCTCCATACCACCAACCATTTGCTGGTGGTAACGAGATTGCTTCGCTAAAAATGATTTTATGCGAATCAAACGAAAGTTTATTGTTAAAATAATTGCTTGCTTTGATTTTTTTTTTTGGAAAGTCCGTTCTGACTAATTTTTCAAGATCTCCAGAATAAATTACCTTCACGCATTTTTTTTCCTCAAGAGACCATCCCGTTGAATAATCGTCGTAAAAAAAGAAAAGGATTCCTTTATCCTTCGTGAATTGATTGGATTGTAATTCCTTCAGTTCTGATAGGTTTATTTGCATTAAAAATAATAACGGAAAACCATCAAATTTGGGCCATTTCACGCCTTTTGGTAAATCAGGACGCCCACCAATCTTGGATTCTCCAATTTTTATTTCATCCTCGCTTGTAGGCTTGATTCTAATCTTTATCTTTTTCTTAATTCGGGTCATTATTTGATCTGAAAATGAAGAGATAC
>JBHLMB010000090.1:0-8071 GCA_048938565.1 Promethearchaeota archaeon
AGGTATATCTTCAAAATCTGGAGCTTCTCCCGTTGGCGTAGAAAAACTAAACCAAGAGCTAAATAAATTCCTGAAAAAAGCACGAACTGCAGTTAAGGTCTCAGGCTGTCCGAAAGTAACAACAATAGACGCCATAAATCCAATGCCGTATATAACTATAAATATGAAATAAGTAAGAACATTTTTGATGGAAAAAATAAATGCAATAACAGCGGGCTCTCCATTTTCAGCATAGAGAATTGATTGATAATCAAAGACGGTGAGAAATATGCTTAGGACTAAAATAAATACTATACCATTGACTATTCTAAAACCTAATAAATATTTTCGCTCCATTGTTCAATACGCCTTTCCCTTTTTCTTTGCTTCCATATAATTGGCGAGAACTTGATTTAACATATCATCAGGACCACATGTTATAAGGTTCACTCCCAATCTACCTAGATCTTGTTTTACCGAGACGATGTGCTGCATCATTTCTTCGCTGATTGCTTCTGCTAAGGCCTTATCAGTAGAGGAAAGATCCATCTCGTGAATTTCAAACCAAGGAGAAAATGGATTTATCATGATGATTGAATGATTAAATGGAATCAGTTTTTTAACACCTTCAGTTATATCTCTTGTCACCGCTTCGAGATCAGAGATGATGAAAATTAAACTTCGCTTTTGAAATCGCTTGGTAAATGTATCCATTGCCTCAGCAAAACGACATTTTCCTTGAGGTTTTACTCTTGCAATAAAATCTAATACGGTATAAAACTGGTCTTCACCCTTGTTTGGCTTGAGAAATTTAAAATTTTTCTTATCGGAAAAAGTATAGACACCCACACTATCTCTTCTAGTAAGAGATACCTTGGTCAAGAGCATGCACGCACGTATGGCATATTCGAATTTAGTATTTTCTATTGCACCTCCCGCCATACTAGTAGACGAATCCACTAATATCATAACAGTAACATCTCGTTCGGTTTCGTGTTCTCTCACGATGAGCCGTTGTTGCCGTACGCTAGCTTTCCAATCGATTAATCTAAATTGGTCTCCAAAAACATATCTCCTCATACCATAGAATTCCGAACCAGTTCCTTTTTGCTTTGAGCGTTGTGCACCATAATTTAATTGCAATGATCTCTTGGAACCAAGAATTTCTATCCTCTTAATATCATCGTATGGAGGATAGACAAGTATATCAGTAACGCTATTAGGTACTATCCTTTCTGTTGAATTAAAACCTAACCTATCCTTGACCGTTAAAGATAATGGTCCTAAGGGATATTCACCTCGAACTTTTGGTTCGAGAATGTACGAAAACTTGATAGTACTCTTACCTCCAATCCTAGTGGAAATAAAATTTTCTCCAAGAATAAGCCTAAAAAGCTGGGGATTGTAATAATCTCGAATTTCCAAAAAATCGAAGTTATGCCTACCCGTATTCTCGATGACAACCTTGACATGGAGGAAATCATCCTTGAACACTTTTTCCTTGTCAAGTTCCCTATGTACTTTAAGTTCCTCGATATTCATTGTCAGTGCAAAGAATGGCAAGCTGATCACGGTGCTAAATAATAAAATTATCCCAAAATAAATTAGGAAATAATTTATAAAAGCAAATCCCGCGCACAAGAAAAACGCTGCAAATAATATCAGTGTTCTACCTTTTCCACCAAAAATTTTTATCCACCAACTTTTTCAAATGTCCCTTTTTTTACAATATCCCATACGATTAAATTGGTATGGGTATTTCCTCGAGAATGCTTTTGACAACCGATTTAACATCTAGACCTTCTAGTTCTGCTTCAGGTTTTAAAAGTACCCTATGATTTAAAGAAGGCATAGCAAGGGCTCTAACATCGTCAGGTGTCACATATACTCTCCCCAACAGCGCTGCTCTGGCTTTTGAACACTTCATTAAAACAAGCGAAGCACGCGGTCCACAGCCAAGGGCAATTTGCGGATGATTTCTGGTTTTTAAGATAATATCTCGAATATATTTTAATATCCTATCATCTATATAAACCATATTCATCAATTTTTGCGCCGCAAGAATTTCTTCTGCGTTAGTAATGACATCTACTGATGGTGAATCTCCCGTGAGTTGTCTCCGGAGAATCTCTACTTCTTCTTGGTGCTCTGGATAGTCTAACCATAGTTTAAAGAGAAACCTATCAACTTGAGCTTCAGGTAATGGATAAGTCCCCTCCATTTCCACAGGATTTTCAGTTGCAACAACTATAAAGGGTTTTTCAAGCTCTGGTGTCTGACCTTCAATAGTGACTTGTCTTTCTGCCATTGCTTCAAGTAAAGCCGCTTGCGTCTTTGGTGCGCTCCGGTTAATTTCGTCGGCAAGCACGAGGTTGGCAAAAATCGGACCTTTTTGAAGCACGAAAGCACCTTCCTGTTGGTCAAAAATCTTCGTGCCAGTTATATCTGCTGGTAAGAGATCCGGCGTGAATTGTACCCGTTTAAAAGAGATTCCCAAGGTTTCTGCAAAAGTTTTTGCCATAACAGTTTTTCCTAATCCAGGAACTCCTTCCAAGAGGACATGTCCGTTCACGAGCAATGCCACGAATAAATTTTGCAAAATTTCTCCGTTCCCTACTATCACGCGGGATACTTCAGATAACACATCCTGGGCAATCTCGCGAATCGGGGTAACATCGAAGGATTCTCTTGAATCTCGAGATTGAGTTTTTTCTGCCATTTTTTTCACTCCATTTTTATTTATTTTTTTATTTTATTCTTATCTTAATTTATATATTTTTTATCGCCCAGGACATTTCTAGAAATATTGCTTCAAAGTCCTGAGGCGTTCGAACATTACTCCTTCCAGCCTTTATTGCCAAGAGTCTGTCCATAATTCTTGTTAATCTTCGTAATTTTAGCTTGTTGACCTTTCCTCCTCCTTCTTTTGCCACAACCAAATCAATAACATTTTTTGTTGTTATTTTTTGCCCTCCTAATTGAGCATTAAGCTTTCTTTCCATTCTCCTGAATAAAAGCGTTATCGCCTTTCCATACCTATTTTTTTCCTTATACCAATTAATTTTTTGAGTGAAGAAAGTTGATGTTCGAAATTGTTCTTTTTCTTCCTTTTTTTCTTCTTCTTCAATCTTTTTCTTTTCGGATTTTTCATCCCTTTTTGGAAGGTATTTTTTGAGTGTCCATACTGCTAAAAGGGGATAAATCCACGCTGTCAATGGATTTGTAGATAATTGCACCACATATTCTAATATAAGACCAAATATTCCTGCTGATGTGAGATCTCTTGATATTTCTGGTCTTATGTGAGCCTCGTCAAAAACAATGATCCAATCGTCGGGATTGTCAACGCCTTGATAAGTGAGCCAATTTATGATGTTGAGGCCAAATTTAAGGTTATCGTAATCAAATAATAAATCGTTCGAAAAACAACTTGCATCCGAAGAAACAAATACTCTATGGTTTGCTAATTCTTTCGCTAAAAACGTGGCAGGAACGAAAAGTCCGCTTCCCAGTGGAAAGTGCTTTAGAATAGTTAAATTAACCCCTAATAAATCACTCAAGGGATCAATTATAAAAGACAAGTCAATATAATCGTCAGCAGGAGTATCATCTGGATTGAGCCTATACATATGATCACCATTTTTGTCTACAAAACTATATACATCAGTGGCTTGTCCTATTACATTCCAACCGAATATTGTTTCCAAAAGAAGGGTTCCTCCTGCAGCAGCGGTTGCTTCAGATAGAATTACTTGCGAAACATCCGTAGTAGTGGGGTGCGTAGCGAAGTTCGTGATGATAGGAAATGTAGGATCTACTTGACCTAATCCGTTAGTGAGGCACGAGGCGTTATCGTGCAAGATTCCATCGGCAAAAATCGTCATTGGAAAGATATTTGCAGGATCCAGATCTTGCCAATTGAGTAAGTTAGCTGCAAATATTTCCCAAAGAAGCTCGTAAGAGGACCCATGGTCATGGGCAATAAATAATGAATTTCTTTTAGTTGTATTGCTATCAAAAAAATCAATGAAAAATGGTATTTCAAATAGTGGGTTGTATAATTGGTTTGGGCCAAGTAATACCAAGCATACGGATTTATCTATCCGTTCCGTAGCGCTTAAGCTTGTTTGAACGGTCATCGTTTCAAATCCAGCTCCTTCGATCGCTGCGAGGTAAGAAGAGCAACCATTCCATTCACTATTATAGACTGAAAAATAATGGTTATTATATCCTTGATCAATAATAGAAGAAAACAAAGGTATGTAAGCAAAAACAAAAATAATGGCAAACAAGGATTTCCTATAAATGGATCCTTTCTTTGATTTCCGAGACTTGGATTCACGAGATTTTTGCCTTCTAGTATTTCTTAAAAACAAGAGAAAGGCGAGAAACAAAAACAAGGAACCTATATAACACGCAAATGGTACATAGGAGAGAAACGAAGGTAGTTCTCCAGGTTTCTGTATTTGGTAAGCGTCAATAAAATCGGTGAGTAGAATTCCAAATATGATTAAATATACGCAAAAGAATGCGTATAGCAAGCCCTTTGAGATTTGCACGCTTTTCAGGGAAGACGTTCCTTTTCCTACCGATACCATAGCAGTTCCTATTTTGTTTTATAATATATGCTATAAACTGAAAGAAAATCCTTTATTAGTGATTTCCTTATGTAGTGCCGAAAACATTCCTATCGTGGATTCAAACTCCTTACGCGTGGGTTCAACGCCTCCATAAATAATATCTTCGATCTGCTTTATGAAGACATATGTATTTTGTGGATTCAAGTTTAGCTCGTTGACACAAGTTATGGCGTACTCTCGAATCGTTTGGAATGGTTCTCGCGGTTTTTTATACTTTTTATATATAAGATCCGTATAGACGAGATAAATATACGCAATTGCTTCTTTAGGTCTTTTTGTTTCAACTAGAATCTTCACATTTTGAAAACGTTCTTTTGCGTTATATTCCGGTTCTACATTTTTTTTCTTTTTTCGTAAACTCGCTTTTTTAGCCATATTATCCAACCTTTTTTTTAATAATTAATTTATTTTATATTTATAATATTTTCCATTTGTCATTTTCTTGTTTTTTTAAAAATTTAATACAAAATTATATCCAGTTAATTCAAAATACACGCTACTGAATAGTTCAATAGCATTATAAAAGTCTTTTTCAGACATTTTAAAGGGTCTTGAATAGATGATCTCTTCTACTTTAGTCATAAACGGGTAAATTACAGTAGGTTTCATCCTAAACTCTTTGACAGAGACTATCGCATAATCCCGAATCGTTTCAAACTCTTTTTTAGTTCGACCATATTTTCCTTCAACTAGTGTCATATATATTGCATTAAAAAGGTAAGACAGCGCTTCTTCTAATCTCCCCGAGTCCTTGAGTATCTTGAGGTTAGAAATCTTTCCTTCCAGGGGAATCTTGGTTACTTGCGCACTTTCCTTTTGTTTTTTTAGAAAATAATAACCATATCCAAGTAAAGCTGCTACAATTACAACTACAATAGGTATGAACACCATAAAAAATTCTGCAAATGGTATTTCTGTTGCGGGGGAACCCCCACCTGTTAACGCAGGATTCACATATATTGCCACAGGAAGCGAATAGAGGTCTCCAACGGAAGAATTTAAAATGACTTGATAGCTTGCGGTTCCATTCGTCGAAGGGAGCCTGAATGAGCAAGAAAACCACCCGTCTGGAGCGGTTTGTGTTTGGGTAAAGATAGATCCATTATAAGCGATCGTAATAATTCTATTAGAAATCGAAAACCCAGAACCAGCAGAAACCAGCTGGCCGGTTACTATATAATTAAGTCCTGCGGTGCCATTAGTAGTTGAAGGATACCGCAAGGATATATTTTGAAACACTTCGATTGTCGAGCAGTTGATTTCCGAATACCCAACCTCAGGACTACCAGCATAGGACAACCGGAGTTTTAAATCATCAACGGCATTAGGAATTACGACATTAGTGCTGATGTGCCCTACATCATCACAAGTTATCATTGTACTTCCCACGATGGTTTCTGAAGAGTCAACCCAATCGGCATTTATAGAAACGCTTGGAACGCCTGTCGTATTTTCGAGCAATAAATCGGCAGCAACGCTAAAGCTTTCTCCTTGTAAATAGGACATGGTATTGTCAACGACTACATTATCAAAATAAGAAGTAGTATTGATATTAATGATATAAAACTCACTATCCACGGTGTTTGGGGTGACAACAACAACATCAACCAGATGCGAGCTATAAATATTCATGTTGCCTGGTATTATAAATGTATCTAAGGAAAAATATCCACCACCTGCAGTTTTGTTGTTTACAGTGGGATAAACTTGATTGTCGATTCGTAATCGTACTTCAAGATTATCTATGCCTTGAAAAGGATAAATTTGCGTTAACCTTCCATTGACAACTAAAGTATCTCCAGTGGATAAATATGTGTTATTAATTATAACATTTGTAAGTTCAATTTCACCCCAATACGCCGATATTTTCGGCTCATCTTCAGAAAACGAAGGATTATTGAGAAGTTGCGTCCTATAGGGAGTAACAACACCCATTAGTAATCCAAATAAAACTAAGAACGCGAATAAAGTGAGGATTTTTCCTCTTGTTTTTATATTATATCTCATCATTATCGTTTTCACCCCTCCATTAGTTACCAGTCGGTATATTCTATTTGATCGCTAATAACATAAGGATATGATGGAAAATACATCACCCATATTTCCGTTTGATCTCTATCGTCTGGCCAATTCGACTCGACAAGCAGGGATCCTATGAAATATCCGCTACCAACAGTTAGATTCGTGGAATTTTCAGATATGAGCGTTCCATTAAGGTATTGAACTCTAATTGTTAAAGTCACACCAGAAATTGCGGATCCATTGTCCCATAATAGTGTCCCGTTTACATATAGGGTTGTATTCAGAACCCAGTTATCGTCGTAAGGAGGATCTTCAAAGCTAGCCCAATAAGAATCCTCTATAATCATTGTGCTTGCATACACATCCAAAGATACATCTATACTTTGCGTGCTAACCATAGCACTTGGCATTCCGATAGAGATTGGAACATCTGACCTGTAAATACTACCGGTAAATTCTACTCTCAAGTTATAATTTCCTTGGAGGCAGGATATGTTCACGCGATTAATATCGAATTCGTAGTATCCCGCATCATCAGTAATGGTCGTGATGGAGTATCCCGGTTCAAATATCAAGTACTGGGAGTGGTCTATCAAGGATTGATCGTATAGCCTGATGCGCACTTCAAGGCCTCTTAAGGCGTTCCCGCCGTCTTGAAGGGTTCCGTAAACAGTAAATCCTTCCACATTTCGAACAATTCCCGAATCTGTTGAAGTAATGGTGAAAGAGCTTATCGTCTCGTTTATAACGATGTAAGTCGAATTGAATGTTGGAAATATTCCAGTACCAGCGTTAAATCTAACCCTCATCAAGTGGAGACCTGCGTGCAAGGAGCTCGTAGAAGTGTTTATTTCGAACACATAATTACCAGAACCGTCAGCAATCGTGGTAGCAATGGGATTCGAAGGATCTGTATAATAATCGTAAAGATATACCGTTGCTCCATCTGCAGCTATCCCAGATTGGTATACCCTTCCACTGAACGTGATATTTTCTCCTAAACGCACGATTGCAGGGAGGTTTGTATCAGGATAAGAGTATGGAACTTGATAACTGTCTACAAAAAGCGAAATTGTCACATTATCGTAATCTCTCACTTCTATCTGATTCCCAATGGCAGAGGTCGTGAAATTAATAAACGAGTTATAGTCGTATACAGATCCATTATAGTAAAACAAACCATAAAAATCCAATCTCAAGGTATAATTTTGATATGGTGTTCCTGGCGTGATGTTATAATAAGCGTTGATGATTCCAGTTTGATTGGTTACGAAATAATTATTATATTGTTGGCCACCACCGGCGTTAGTCAAGTATGAATCAATCCCTTCCACCAAAACGGTCTCGACAACACCCCCCAGTATTGAACGACCATTTTTTGCATCATATAAAGTTCCCATAATATGGAATGTTGCCTGACTGGGGTGGTT
>JBHLMB010000091.1:0-8019 GCA_048938565.1 Promethearchaeota archaeon
TCAGAATTCGAACAAAAGGTATTGCAGAAATTGGATGAAATAAGTAAAAAATTAGACAAAGTTTTAAATCAAGACACAAGTCAAAAACTTTCCGCCCCTGCTCCCGCTCCTGCTACACCAACACCTCCATCTGAACCCTCAGAACCATCTCCAACTAATGTAAGTCCTTCGGCAATTGTTGAAAAACAGATTGAGGAAGAAAAATTAATTAAAAAACCTCCTGTTGATGGGAGGCGCGTGTGTCCAGATTGTGGGAATACAACTTTTAATCAGGTGGAAGATAAGTCTCAAATCCTTTCAATGATGGGAGGTATTAAAATCTACGCTAAGAAATATGTATGTAAGAAATGTGGAAAAGAGATGTAGATTCAATTCTAATTTAAATTTTTTATACTTTTTTTCTTATATATTGATATATGTTTATAAAATTAAGCATAAAACATTTTAAATAACCAATTATTGAGATATCATACATATTATTAAGGTGAATCAAATGAGTTTATTAGACAAGATAAAAGGTTTTATCGGAGGAAATGAAATTCAAGAAATCATTAAGGATTTCAATGACATCATAAAAATCGAAACAAATTTAGTCAAGGCGTCTAAAGCAAGAATCGCGAGCCTTCAGGACTATTCAAAAGTAGAAACCCCCACACTAAGAGAAGCAATAGAATCACTTGGAGAGACATTCGAAAACATTGATAACGCTCGAGAAGAAAAAATTGACCAAATGCATGAAAAGTTTCTTAAGCCATTAAATATATTATTAGAAGAATTTAAAACGCTCTCTACGGAATTAAAAGAATCAGAAAAGGCAAAAAAGGATTTAGAAAAAGCAAAATCCAAATTATCCAAGTTAAAAGGTAAACCCAAGGAAAAATTGAAACCTGGGCAAATAGAAAGCGCAGAAACTGCCGTAAAGGACGGAGAAAAGAGGGTAGAAAAAGAAGAGGCAGAAGCCAAGGCAGCAAGCCAGAAATTTAACCAGAAAAAGATAGAGACAATGAAATCAGTATTAGAAGATATCATTACAACCGAAAAAAGATTCCACGAGAAAGTCATTGGGTTGATTAATCCCGCACAAGAAAAAGCTAAAGCCATTGACTTGGATGAAAAACCAGCCGAAGTTCCTAATTAATTTTAATTATTTCTTCAATAGGGAAAAATTTTAACTTCCCTTTATTAAATTATTATTTTTTCGGTATATTTAAATTATTAGGTTTGTAATCAAATAATTAGCTTTAGATTGGTAATTCTACCAAGTTTCCCTAATTATTTATAAACCCTAAAAAAGTTTTAAAGGTAGATAAAGGATGGATAAGAAAAAAATTGGGGATTAAAACCAATAATTTCTACACGGGTTCAAATCCCAAATCTACTCTTGGGTCATCGCCAGGAATAGGTGTTTCTAAGAATTTTACTTTAACAGGCATGTCAATTTTTATCGTTTCTGGTTTTGACTCGTCCACTCCAACAAGTTGGGCTGAAATCATAGGTCCTTCGTCTAACTTAATAACGCTAAAGCAATATGGCTTTTTTTGCGAATAACCTTTATCGACGAAAAACTTAGTACCAACACCTATGCACGAAAACGCAGCAAGTCTTCCCTTCCCAGACATTTCCGTCCATTCCATGTCGGTTGATCCGCATTTAATACAAAGTTTTCTTGGTGGAGCATATAGTTCCCCACAACTCTCGCATTTTGAACCGAATAATTTCTTATGGTTAATAAAATCCAAGTAATTATAGACAGTTAATTCTTTTTCACTCATTTTTATCACCATTATTTTTTATAAATTGTTACTACGCAAGTTCCTCCAGAACCACCCAAGTTATGGGTTAAAGCTCTTTCGACATCAAATTTGACTTGACGATTTCGTTCGGCTCTTCCTCTCATTTGCTTGAAAATTTCAACAGCCTGTGCGGCTCCAGTCGCTCCAACGGGATGTCCTTTCGATTTCAATCCTCCTGAAGTGTTAATAGGTAACACTCCATCCCGCCGGCTTTCTCCGTTTTTAACTGCTTCTGCTGCTTTTCCTTTCTCGTAAAAACCTAAGTCTTCCATTGCTAATATCTCTGCAATGGTGAAACAATCGTGAACTTCGGCGATCTGAATGTCTTTTGGGCCCAGTCCTGACATTTGAAATGCCTGCCTCGAGGCTTCCTTTGTTGCAACAAAACTCGTTAATGTTGTTCGATCGTGCAAGGATAGGGCAGCACTCCCTTGACCAGTTCCCTCGATCCAAATTGGAGTGTCCGTAAATTTTCTTGCAACCTCTTCCGAAGCCAGAAATACGCAAGCTCCACCGTCAGTAATTAGGGAACAATCAAATAATCTCAGGGGGGACGCAATTAGTGGATTAGCTGAGCTTGAAAGAAAATCAAATTCGTCTTTCCAATCAGGAACTTCTTTTCCTTGACTTTTATATCTGGCTTTTTTACTTTGCATGATATCTTTTATTGATTGCTGCATTTGGGCGAATGGATTTTCTTTTCCGTTTTCGTGATTTTTTATTCCTACTCTCATGAGGTCTTCAGGTTGCGTTCCGTATTTATGAAAGTGTGCTGATGCTACAGCAGCGTATAGTCCTGGAAATGTTGCTCCTGCTGGATATTCGTAAATTACATCTGCTGCCGCCGCCAATGCGTCAGTAACCATTGTCGTTGGAACTTCTGACATGGTTTCAATACCACAAACAGCGATCACATCATGTACTCCTGAGACAATTCCCAAGATGGCTTGTCTTAACGCTATACCACTACTCGCGCATGCTCCTTCGAAACGAGGTGCAGGCTTGGGACTTAACCCTACTAAATTCGCCATATTAGGTCCTAAATGTCCTTGATGGTTAAATAAATCTGCAGTAAAATTTCCCACGTAACAAGCATCCACATCTTTTGGCTTGATTCCGTTATCAACGCTTTTTACCGCATTGATCCAGGCATCAATCCATAAATCGGGGTTTCTTTTTACGGGAAAATGTTGGCCAAATTTACTCATTCCGGCACCGATCATTGCTACTTTTTTTGCTAATTTTCCCATTTTTTATACCTTCCTTAAATATCTACTTTTAGTAATTATTCAAAAAATAAAATTCTTATAGTTTTTTTGGATTTAATTTATTAAACCGTTTCTAAATTAAGTTTGTGTTCTAGTTCCTCTGCTTTACAGGCATCAATATTTTAAAAAAATCTCTTTTAACCTTGACATTTCCTTGAAAATTAACGATCATTCTATTTCCAGAAAGATTTATGGCATGAATACTCCCTCGGTTCCTTTCAAATCCTACGAAAGTAATGACGTCTCCATTTTTTAGATTTGAATCCAATTTTGAGGCATCTTTAACTCTCAAGTATATTCCAGATCGAAGGTCCTCAAGAGAATTAATATTGTGGATCGTTCCGAACGAAAACGATCCCGAATAATTCTCGAATATATACTCGTGTAATTGTTTTAGCGGTTTTTTTTCGATTTTAATAGTATCCCCCTTGATTCCTCTTCGAGCGATAAGTAATGCGGCAATGGCGTGATCTACGAAACCTTTCGCCTTTACCTCGTTAACAAGTTTTCCTTGTTGCAAGTGAAACATTGCTTCTTTCGTTGTTTTAAACTCGTTTACCAAGAAAATATCAGGTGGTTCGAAGCGATTTTTAAGCATAACGCCATTTTCATCAGAGCTTTCGATCCCATCTAGGTTTGATTTAACGCAAGATAAATTATCACAAGGGATGTCGAAATATTCTATAAAAAAGTCAATTATAAAATCCGAACCAGGGCCGTGACCCACGAAGATCTTGTTTATTAGGTCCTTTTTACCACTGAAAAATAAAGAAAGTTCTTCCGTTAATTGTTGCTTAGCAACGCCTTGGGATCTAATGTCCTTTAAATTGCTTTTTAAATTAACATACCACAATTCAGGCAGCTCTCCATGCTCAATTAGACAAAACCCGAAATGTCTGGTCCCAGGATCCACGGCAAGGATCACTTCTTTGTGCTTAAATGTAAAAAGATTGATTTCAGCCGTGCCATTTGATATTTTCATCAAGGAATTAAAAAAAGGTTCAAAATTTTGGTTTTTAACTTGAAGAAAAAAATCTTGCACTTGATTTTGGTACAACACATCAACATTATATTTTTCTATTAAAGGGAAAAGGTCGTGATAATTCTCTACTTTGACAATGATGTCTTGGTGGGGATTTATTCTTATAATCTTGGTTTTTTCAATAGCTTTAGCAATAGCCTGGGCTATATCATCCTCGTTTTTTCCAGAAATGATATCAACATGTAGGCCATCCAAGTGAAAAGCTTCATAAGCAGCTGAAGCGCCTAATATATCAAAAAGCGTTTTTTCGCTATTTCCTCTTCTCGTAATCGTTAAAATCTTTTTAGAGCGTGGAACGATTCTAACATTGGCAGATCCGTGCTTGCCCTTGCTAGGGGTGCTTATTGTAATGATACCTTTAATTTTTGAACTTATTATTTTAAATTCAATTAAATCTTCCAACTTTTCTTTTATAAATTCGAATTGAAGGTCACCTAAAACCAAAATATTGATATTATTTTTATTAACATAAAAATCAAAAGAGGAAATCACTTTTTTTACATTTTCAAGAATTTCTACGGCAACCTTGAATTTATCGTGTTCTTTAATATTAATGACAAATTCCTTCCGAGGATGCAATGTCGATAAGAAACCTTTAGCTTGGGGGGATATGAATTTTCCCTTATAGTATTGCGTACCTAACTCAAACTTACTCCGCAAGTTTAAGTTGATGTGTACAATTTCTCCTTCAAAAGCTTGTTTCAAAGGTGCGCCTTTTAATGATACTACTTGCTTTACCTTGATCTTGTCGTTTAACCATTGGTTGGATTTCAATGATCCAGAAAGAATGCCTGCGTTGATAATCTCCCCTAATCCTTTTCTCTTGTCAAAACCAAGAATGATAAATTCCAAGTTAGAATCTAAAAATTCTCTCCTTTTGATGTAAATCGAGATTTTTTCTACAAGTGTATCAATTCCCGTTATTTCTTTTGCAGAAGTTTCGACAACAGGTATTCTGTGGTTTCCTAAAGTCATTAAGTCTTTTTTAATATGCTCCACATTCGAATTTGGCAAGTCCATTTTCGTTGCAGCAACGATGATATTAAGTCCTTTTTCTTTCGCTCTTTCGTATAACCATTGTGTTCTGGCCTGAAAGCCGTCCGTTCCCGAAACGACTAGTACCAAAAGATCGGCAAACTCCAATCCCAACGCAATGCCTCCCTGAAAATCTGCGTGTCCTGGAGTATCTATGAAATTTAAAATCAAATTTTTTTTCTTGATATCAAATTGTATAACCTTGAGAGATACTGTCGTACCGTGAGAAAGTTCGTAATCGAGATTGTCTGGAAACTTTCCAACGATTGCCTCAATTAAACTTGATTTACCATGTTGGGCGTGTCCAGCAACTAAAACATTTAACACTCTCCCTTTAGTCTCCATCTTTAAGCATACCTATTGTTTCATTTGAATATCGCATTAATTCACTCATATCTCCTGAATCCATCAATAGACTCCAAGTAATCTAACACTGACTCTCTAATTTCTACCGCTGGAAAAATGTTCCTTACCCTTCTTATATGGTTCATCGCATCAGTCCATGTCCACTTCTTATTTTCTTTCAGCAACCACGCAACACACATTCCTCCGCTTCTAGATATTCCCATTGCACAATAAATTAATACTTTCCCCTTTTTTTTTTTAAGCTGTTCGTCAATGAAATCAAGGACATCCTCTAAGATGTCGTGTGAAGGGTATGTATTATCGGGAAATCCTCTATAAAAATATTGAAATCTTCCGTTTGGTGGTTTATTATGTTCATGCTCCATTAGATTCACAATGGCGGTAATACCTTCTTTTTTCATCTTATCAAAATTAAGTCTTGGCCAATATGCTCCAATGTATAATTGATTGGTGATCTTGTATATCTCATCGAGTTCGGGATTTTTATATTCAGGCACTCTTTATTGAATCTATTTTTTCTACTCTTATTTTAGAAAAATCTATAAAACTAATGAATGTTGCGCTTTCTCAAAAATTATCTAGAGTCGTATCAATAAAATAAAAACAGTATCAAAGCAAGTAAATTCCTAAAAAATCATTTTCCTGAGCTTTAATATTTTTAATTCCTTGATTTTCAAACGATTTTGAGGCATTCAAATTATTGATTAAACACTCCAAGTTGATTTTCATGAACTTTAAATGAAAGAAATGATTCTATTAGTATATACTGCTCGACAATGTATATCCTCGTTCAGGTGGGAACTTTGGAAAAGAATCACTTCTTTCTTACCAATATATGCTAGCTTTTTTTAAAAAGTTTTGCAATGCAATTTCGAATCGTGCTTGGAGGTCCAAGCGAACGAAAAACGCTCGTTATCGAGCCGAAGACTTTCTAAAAGTCTTTTTTTACTCCGAAGTCGCTGATAGGTCAATTTACGACGCAAACGAAATGTTGAACGCCCTTTATTTGAGTCGAAGGAAGGGGCTGCGAAAGACTTACATTAACGAATGAAAAAGACGGGTTGTGCCGCATCAAACGGGCGTGAACGCTTTCCTGCGCCGAATCGGGATCAGAAAAGCTCGGAAAATCTTGCGCGAGTGCTTGGACTTCCAGTTGATCGAAGCACTCACCGAAGAACTCGTGTTTCGGAAGGTTAACATGTTGATCGACTTTACGGAGCACCCGTATTACGGAAAAAGGGACGATAAGATGATCAAGGGCACGAGTCGGGCAAGAGGCACGAAAAAAATGCGCCATTACCTCGGGTTTTCGATCCTTTTGCGAGATGTCCACATATACGCAGGATTGGAGCATGTGGCCAACGGACAGTCCAAGATTCCGATCATCCTCGATTTTCTTTCTCACCTGCTCGATCTCGGATTTGAGCTAAATTATGTGCTGATGAACCGGGAGTTTTACAGGGCTGAATTGATCAACAAGATAAAACTGATGGGCGGGAATGTCATCACGCCTGCAAAACGATATAAAAAAGTCAAGGCGCTTGTTACCGATTATTTCGAGGACAAGAGGGATCGGGTGATGAGCTATTCGTTTTCTATGGCTAACGAGGCAAGGCATCGATTTTCGAGCGATGATTACCTTATAATAAAGGCGAAACGGGGCTATACCCTAAAAGGCGTCAAGCGAGACCTTGCGTGTGGTAGGATATCCCTAAAGGAAGTTTATCAGCGGGTGTTCGCCATAATGACCACGCAAAAGTCCAAGGGCAAGACGAGCTCTTGGGCGTCCCACGTGGCGCTTTCTTACCGCCGACGCTGGTTGATCGAGACGGGATTTTCCGACTTAAATCGAATTAACCGCCAATGGCGGTCAAACCATGACGGCGTGCGCTATCTCGATGTGCTGGCGAGGATGTTGCTGTATAATTCGTGGAAACTCAATAAAAAAATCGTGCAATTAAGTACAATTCGAGCCGTAAGGACCTCCTCTTGGACTTTAAATCAAAACTTGGATCGGCTGAAAGAGGCGTTTTTGTCTGCTGAGAAAAAATCGTGCGGGGTGGTCGGATAATTTTCGAATATTGTCAGCTTGCCGACCATTGAAAATGAAAAATAAAAAAATAAAAAGTTAAAAACTCATAGAAAAAAAAGGGTAGAACTTACCCTTGTATTAAAAATGTTTATATAAAGTATTGGGGCCGTTTCTTCCGTAATTTCAATACAACATAAGAGATTCCTGCTAAACCAGTTAGAGATATAAGCCAAATTTCATATCCGGGTATTGATGTCTCGGGTCCTCCTCCAATGCTTCCCGTATAGGCTGTGAATGTTGGATCTTGCCGTATAGTGCCTCCTGACCACTCAGGAAAGCATGTGATGTAATAAAAACTGACGATTGATAATTGCACTGCTATTTGAAGGAGAATTAATCCCTTTATGATTTCTGAGGCTTGGGTAATATTTGCTAAAAATGCTGGCAATATGATCCCAAAACCAAGAATTATTCCAAAATTTA
>JBHLMB010000092.1:0-7995 GCA_048938565.1 Promethearchaeota archaeon
AGTTCCACCTTCTAAGATAGAGCCAGTAAGCTCATCCGCATTCTGGGCGAACTCTTCGTGCCCAAATTCTTCAGCAGTATGAGGAATTGCAGGATTTTGTTCTCTTGTTGTCGAAGCACCAGAAAGAGCGGCCGTTATTATTAATTTATTTGAAGTGTTATTTGGCATTTTGATCTAAATTAAGTTGAGAAATAATAAAATAATTACCATCACGGATCATAAATTTTTTTTTTTTCAATTATCCTTCTTGATAAGTACGCAGAGAGGATTCCTATTTGTACTTTTATAGACACATATTCCCTCCATTTTGATTTATAGAGAGCTCTTATTATTAATCCAATCATTATTAGTGCAGAAAAAGCAGCGGGTTGTAACCACATCCAATCGAGCTTTCGAAGAAATACAAAAAACAATGGATTATGAGCTAAATAGACTGAAAAGGAATAATACGAGAAATAAGAGAAGAATGTATAACTTTTTTTAGTTTCCAATAAGCCCAAGAAATCCAAGCTAAAAACCGTGGCAAATAAAAGTATGTCGATTCCAACACTGAAGAATAACCACGAAAACGACCTGTGATAAGCGAAGAGTGGAAAATCGTAAATCATTCCAAAACTTATCATTATCGCACCTGATAAGAACAAGGGAATTATGAGCTTGGTTTTCACTATTTCTAATTTTCCTTCCTCGTTTTCGATTTTTGACAAATCGTATACAATATCCCCAATTACAGTCCCAAGCAAGAAGATCGTGAAAAACGAAAGAATTACATCGAGGTTTGTATCGTTATAGAATATATAGTAGAGGATTCCATTCACGCTTGCTTCGCCTTCGTAAGGCAAGAGATATTCCAAGAAAAACCTGTTTCCAATCCACAATAAAATGCCTAATGAAATTCTAACCATTTTATGCGTTTTTAATAAAGGCCAACCAAGAAATAAGCATACCGCAACCGTTTGTAGGACGAACCAATTCCACATTAGAAGAAAATTCCCATACATGATTGATACTATGAAATTATACCCAAAAGCCACTAGCAACATGAAGAAAGCCCTAAACAAGTACTCATTTCTTACTTGCGAAAAATTGAGATCTTTTGACAATAAAGCTTTATCTTTCCTACTTCTATACGATAGCATTACGCTTATTCCAGAGAGGAATACAAAGTTACCTGAACCTAAAAAATCCCCTATTGCTCTAGCTACATGATAATACCAGAAATTTGCGTCGTTAAGCCACCACGTCATGCAGTGGCCATAGATCATCCAACACATCGAAATCCCACGGAGAATATCAATGCTCTTAAATCGTTTCATATTTAGATCTGATCCTCTTTTGCGAAAAGCATTTTGTAAGAATTATTAGTTATATTTAGTTTGATATTTGTTTAAACATTCTGAAATTAAAAAAAATTACTTTTCAATATACTATCCTATTTCCTCTGAATTTTTATGAACCATAATAAAGAAACATCAATCATTTATCCCTTCAAAAATTAAACTTTAAAACTTTTAAAGAACTTGTATTGTACAACGATTAATTAGAAGGAAAAAAAATATAAAGTGAGGCAACTTAACGACATGAAAGAAGAATGGTTCAAGCATCCAACAAATTTAGTATCGCTTTTCGAAGAAGCAGTTCAAAAATTTGGGAAACGAGATTACATTGGTACAAAAAATTCTGAGGGAAACTACGAATGGGTTACGTACGAACAAGTAGCTGCTCGCGTGGAGAATCTTCGAGGCGGTTTAGCCAAATTAGGTTTAAAAAAAGGTGATTCTGTAGGTTTAATCATAGATAATAGCGTTGAATGGGCTGTTATCGCCTTTGCCACATATGGAATAAACGCTCGCCTGGTCTCGATGTATGAAAAAGAGTTAATCAATACATGGCACTATATAATCAAGGATAGCGGGCTAAGGTTCTTATTCGTGGTAGATGAGGGGGTATACGAAAAAGTGAAAGGATTCAAGGACGACATCCTTACTTTAGAAAAGATATTTATAATTCGTAGCGACGCAGAAAATAGCATGCAAGCATTAGAAAAGTTAGGTGCTCAACATCCCATGCCATCTGTCAAGCCCCATTGGAGTGACATTGCAGGTCTCATATATACTTCAGGAACTACTGGTGATCCAAAAGGCGTGCTTTTAAGTCATGGCAATTTTACTTCAAACCTTCTTGGATCTTACAAAGCATTTCCAGATGTTGACGAAAATGATGTTACATTCGGCATCCTGCCTTGGGCTCATAGTTATGGTCAAACATCGGAATTGTACTTGAACACATATCGCGGAATGGCCTGTGGATTGATGGAGGATTCTAAAAAAATAACCGAAGATCTTCCAAAAGTAAAACCTACAATCCTGATGTCGGTTCCAAGGGTTTTTAATGGTATTTATAATGCAATCCATCATAAGATGAAAAAAGCAGGACCAGCGGTAGAAGAGGTGTTTCTCAAGACAATTAAAAGTGCTGAAATAATAAGAGAAGGTAACACAATAAGTGAAGAAGATAAACAATCAATGGATAATATGTTCCGTGATCTTCGGGATTTATTTGGTGGAAAAATAAGGTTTGCCGTTACAGGAGGTGCAGTTATGAATCCCGATATAGCTCAATTCTTTATCAATCTTGGCATTCCCACTTACGATTGCTATGGAATGACGGAAACCTCCCCAACTATCACAAATAATTCCACCTTAGGACAAAAAATGGGCACGGTAGGACGCCCAATTGAAAATGTGACGATTGTAATTGACAAATCTTTAGTAGGGGAGGATAGCAAGGATGGTGAAATCATCTGTTATGGTCCAAACATAATGCAAGGATACCACAACAAACCAGCTCAAACAGCAAATACCATGGTAGAAGATCCCGTATTAGGCAAAGGCGTGCGAACTGGTGATAGGGGTTGGCTTGATGAGGATGGATATTTACACATTACGGGTAGGTTTAAAGAAGAGTACAAGTTAGAAAACGGTAAATACGTGCATCCCGCTTCGATTGAAGAAGAGATCAAGTTAAGCCCACTTATCGCAAATGTAATGGTATATGGGGACGGAAAGCCCTATAATGTGTGTATTATCGTACCAGATCCGGATATGCTTGGAGTGTCTGCCAAGGAAATGGGATTTAATGAAAAATCAACTAAAGAATTGATAAAAGATCCAAAGATACAAGAACTTCTAATACAATCCGTTGAAAATCAACTTAAGAATGTTTTTGCGGGATATGAAATACCAAAGAAGTTCTTATTTATAGCAGAGGAATTCACGCTTGAAAACGGAATGCTCACCCAAACCATGAAATTAAAGCGAAGGAATGTCCTACAGAAATATGGAGACCAACTTAACGCACTTTATTGATATCTTTTCATATTTTATTTTTATTTCGTATTGTTAGATAAAGTAAACGAAAGATTTTTCATCTTTTTTCTAATTTCAACCTTTTGTACGATAATTTCTCTTATTTGTTCTGATATTTCCTTTCTTTTGGTCGTGTTTGAGGGAATCGGCAGAATTATCTCCATTATTCTATTTCCGATCGTTGCGATAGTTCCCTGAACGAATGTAATTGCTTGAATTTGTTGTTGAACGATTTCTAAGTTTAATAAATATATTAAAAGGTAAGGATCTATATATTTGTCGTTTTCTAAGCACTTTATTTGAAAAATATGACTCTGAATGATAATTTTGGTGTCTAATTCGGTAATGAACGCCGTCTTTCCAATTAAATTTGGTCCCCCGTCTTTCACCAGAAGAATGTCTCCTAATTCTATCTTTTGCTTGAACTTATATTGCTCGTAAATTTCTTCGGATGTTTTTTTGTGAGAATCCAAGTTAATCTCCCAATTATAAATTTCGCTCGTTCGTATGAAAGGAATATCACCTAAACCATACACTTGAGAACCTATTTCGTCACCTCTTGGAATATGACTGTTATTGGCGTAAATTATTTTTTTATCAACTAATTCTTTTATCGAATATAGCTCGTAATTGTCGTCGTCCTCGAGCATTTTAAGATTTTTTTCCACGCCAACATAATAATATGGAATGAATATGTTATTTTTTATTTCGCTAAAATTTATTTTAAAAACTAATTGTTTCCTATGATAATCGAATATTTCGCACTTTTTCATTTTATCGTGGAGGTTTTCTAAATCATCATTAATTATGGGATTGCCTTCTTGATCTAATTTCTTGCTCCCATCGAGATTTAATTTAAAAAGTTCCTTTCCATCTTTATCGTGGCCAACATTATTTACTATTGCAAATTCAATTTCGTAATCACCAGGAACATCTTTTAACTTCTGAAAAAACAAGATACTTGTCTTGTTACATGTATAAGGTTGAAAAGTGTTTTGATTCAATGAAACGATTCCAAGTATTTTTCCTTTTGACTTCAAAAATTCCCATATATTCCTATCAGTAACATTGCCAAAGATTCCTTCAGGGAGAATAATACCAAGCTTGCCTCCTTCTTTCAATAATTGAATACATCTCTCTATGAATAATATTTGAGGGGATTTTTTTTTTACAATTTTAGAGGTTTTTTCCCATTCTCCCTTTCCCGTACTCTTCCAGATATAACCAAGCTCGTAAAATTCTAATATTTTTGCGTCATTAATAGGGATCTTAGCCCCAAATGGAGGATTTGTTAAAACAATATCAAATTTGTCGTCAACAATTAAGTCCCGTGCCTTCACGCGATAACTATTCGGATCTAAAGAATCTTCACATACAATATTGGCCTTACCACCACTTAGGATCTCTAAATAAAGCTTGCATATTTTTACCAAGAAGGAGTCCTTATCAATACCATAAAGTTTGGAGATAATATTGCTAAATTGTTCGGGATCTTGATTATCTAGTTCTTTAATTTTCCGCCATAAAGTTCCTTTAACTTCTAAAAGAAAACCACCATGCCCACACGCAGGATCTATTACGAGAGAATCCAAGCTTGGATTTAAATACTTTACCATAAACCGAATTACATTCGAGGGAGTAAAAAATTGCCCTCCCTGCTCTTTTAAAAGCTTGCTTACAAATACTTCAAACGCATCGGCAAATATATCTTTCGAAGAGCGTAATAACGAGATGTGTTGTAGTTCTTGAACAACTAACCTCACGAGAGTAGGCGTTAATCCTATCAAATCGCGATCGGATACGAGTTCTGGATATTTTTTCTGAACATTTTCTTTGAAAAGGACTTGTATTCGATCTAATATCTCCTGATCGGTCTCAGACTCCTTTACATAAAAATCCATTTCATCGTCAGGAGACTTGCTTTTTTCGTCCACGAGTTTGATCAATAACAGGTTAATAATTTCTTTAGATCTTGTTCTAGTGTCAGTATCCGTGTATTTTAATCTACCATAGAGGTGTTGATTAATCAAGCTAAATGTTTTTTTCAAGCTTGGTACTTTGATAAGCTCCTTTTTTAAAAATTTTCCATCCATTTATAAAATGACTATGTCATCCAAGCTATTATTGTTTGTTATTTAAAGAGAAATAATATAATAAAATAAAAAATAATAAAATTATGCTATAATTACTACTCATTTCTTAAGACTTTCTAAGAGTGCGTCAACCCTCTTGTGGTTGTCTTCAGAGCCAATAAACGACCTGAAAAGCCACTCTTGTAATCTCATTGCGCCATTTAAGTCTTGATTTATGATGTTTTGACCTAATTGTTTGGTTTCTTTTAATACATCAAGATCATATGTTGCCATATTTTTAGCGATCTCCATTACCGATTCCAGAAGCTTGTTCTCGGGAAATACATTACTCACATAACCCATTCGTTCGGCCTCGCGAGCGTCGTAAATCCTACCAGTAAGAGCGACCTCCATTGCCCTACCCATTCCGATTATTCTCCATAAAGGATCCATTACTGGAGTAAGTGAAAGTGCAATCTCGCGTTGTCCAAACTTAGCCCTCTCAGAAGCATAACGGATGTCACACATCAAGGTCAGATCAAATCCACCAGCAATTGCAGCACCTCCAACAGCACAGATCACGGGTTGATGGCAGAACATTATCGCACGATAAGCCCTATGGAACAGCGCTGTAAACTCTTCATTCGATACTTTTTCTAGCGTTCGAATGAAATTCAAGTCGAATCCAGCTGAAAAATACTTCTCGCCACCTGTAAACACGATCACATTTACATCTAAATTTTCGCTTAACTCCTTGAAGAGTGCTTCTACTTCACCTAAAACTTCAGGTGATAAAGCGTTTCGCTTTTCTGGTCTATGAATGGTGACTAGCGCGACCTTATCTTCGATTGAAAGCTTGAGATATTTAAGATCCATGGTTTATTATAATCAGCAAAGACATAAAAACCATTCTTTTAACAGACAATACTCGAATATCACGAGACATGTACCACCAAGGGAATTGAATCCAACCCCCTCATGATCATTGATTGGCTTAATTCATTAAACGATACTTTCAATCTCAAATTGCAAAACCTTTATAACGATAACTGAGTTTATGATCAATAGCTACATTAATATTATCCCAATCGCTTGTTGTTACACTACTCGTGAATAATGATTAAACTTCAAGATAAGGAAAACGCAAATTAACTATCATTTGAATAGGTGAAATAATGTGGTTGATGACGATACAAAGGTGTTTATTGGCAGAAAAAAAACGATGAACTATGTTATGGCGGCAATGATGAATTTAGATGCTGGAAAATCCTGCGTTATCATGGCCAGAGGAAGGACAATCTCTCGGGCTGTTGATGTCGCAGAAATTCTCATCAATAAGTTCGCCCAAGGCGCCTCATACGGAGATATAAAGATTTATACCGAAGAGTTGAGCAACGAAGACGGTACTAAAAGCAATGTATCTTCCATGGAAATCGAGATAAAACCTCCTAAATCAAAGAAATGATTAGGCCCATATTCTAAATTCTTTAGAACATCTTATTTTTTTATTCCTTTTACTTCTACATACTATTTATAAAAATCTATTAGGAGAATTACTTTTTTCTCATGAGAGAAAATTATGCGACCAAATTAAGAGTAGCATACACAGAATCTAATTCGACATTATCCCCAAATTGAATGAAGAATCAATCATATAAAGAATAAGGGGTAAGATTTATTGTATTTTTTTCAAGATCGTCCCATAATGCCACAAATATCGTTCCACCCCCTCCATCCTTGCTAAAACTTCTGCCCGCGATGAAAAAATATACACTAAATGCCACGCTGGCAGCAGCTATAATTATTGCTGTAATTCCCAATGAAATAAATTAGGAAAATTGTAATACATATATATAAAACTTACTCGCTCAAATGCATTATCAGAAAAGGTTTCTAAAGCCGAAGATGATCACACAAAACAACAGAAAGATCTGGAAAAATAAATTCAGGAAATATAAATTCTAATTATATCCTTAATAAAACGAGAAAAATAATCGACGCAATAATGATCATAATATAGACGATGAACTGAAAGAAGGGCGCGAAGAATATACCTCAAAAGAGCCACATCATAACGCTTTTCTATTTATACTACTTTTCCTTTCTTAATATTCCCTCGAGGAGTTCCTTATAGAGAAATTAGGATAATTATTTAGCCCTTTAGCCACGAATTGTTGTTGAATTAGTTTTAAAATAATAAAAGCTTATTCGTTAAAGTCTGCTCCACAAAAGGCACAAAATCGGACCTCGTTATTTTTAGTAGGTGTCCCACAGTTTTGACAATATATAAGTTTTCAATCTTCTTCGATCTTCGCGACATTAATGGTTTTAATTCTGCCAGTTGAAGTCGAGAATTTATCCCTTAGTTCTCCCCGCATCTTAAGTTCCAAAATTATTGCTTGGACATCTTTTTTTGTAATGCTAGTGGAAGCGCTGATTTCATCTATTGAAGCCTCTGGATTGGACTCAAATTCTAGCTTAACTGCCCTTCTTAATCGACTGCGATTAGTTAAAGCAGCAATTTGCCCAGATAAGACGGCAACACCAATTATTGA